>NZ_JBHJUV010000009.1:12433-225684 GCF_042268025.1 Streptomyces sp. NPDC056161 | reverse complement strand
GCAGGGACCGGCCGCGGCTCCCGTCGGAACGGGTCAGACCTCGTCGGCGGTGGCCGCCACCGCGGTCTTCTTCGCCGTCGTCTTGGCGGCGGCCGTCTTGGCGGTCTTGGCCGCCTTCTTGGCCGTCGTCTTCTTGGCGGCCGTCTTCTTGGCCGCGGTCTTCTTGGTGGCGACCTTCTTGGTGGCGGCCTTCTTCGCCGTGGCCTTCTTGGCGGTCTTGCGGGCCGCCTTCTTGGCCGGTGCCGGCTCCTCGGCCGCCTCCTCGGTGACCGCGACCGGCTCGGGTCCGGCCTCCTCCGGCGCGGCGGACGCGACGACCACCACGGCGGCGTCCTCGGACGCCGTCGGCGCGGTGGCCCTGCGCACCGCACGGCGCCGCGGGCGGGCCGGGGCGGCGTCCTCGGCGGGCACCTCCGCGGCCGGGGCCTCGGCAGTCGGCGCGGCCGGCTCCACCACCGGTTCGGCGGCCACGGGCGCGGCCTCGGTGACCGTCACCACGGCGGCCTCGGCACCCGCGGGCGAACCGGCGGGCGCCGACACCTTCCGGGTCGCGCGACGGCGCGTGCGCCCGGCGGGCGCCGCCTCCTCGACGGCCGGTTCCGGCTGGGCCGGACGTCCGTCCTGCGCCGCGCCGTCCGCGGCGCCCACGGTCACGGTCGCCTCGGTCACGGCCGCCTCCGCCGGGGCGGCGACGTGGACCTGCGGGGCCTCCGCGGCCTCCGTCTGCCCGGACTCGCTCCTGGGCGCGCCCGCCGGAGCCGAGGCCCGGCGGCTCGCCCGGCGCCGGTTGCGCCCGCGGCCGGTAGCCGCGGCCTCCGCCTCGGCGACGCTGCTGTACAGCTCCTCGTCGGGGGCGAAGTCGGGCGCGGGCAGCGCGACGGGCACGGCGGCCTCCGCGGCGACCTCGGCCTCGCTCTCCGCCTCCTGCTCGGCGGTCGCGATCACCTCGGCGACCGCGCTCCCGGCGGCCTCCAACGCCTCGGCCGTCTCGTGCACATGGCCGTCGCCGCCGCGCCCGCGCTTCTTCCGCTTGCCGCCGCCCACGGACGTCGGCTGCTCCATGTGCACGATCACGCCACGGCCGTTGCAGTGGACGCAGGTCTCCGAGAAGGACTCCAGCAGCCCCTGGCCGACCCGCTTGCGGGTCATCTGCACCAGGCCGAGCGAGGTCACCTCGGCCACCTGGTGCTTCGTACGGTCCCGGCCCAGGCACTCCAGGAGGCGCCGCAGCACCAGGTCCCGGTTGGACTCCAGCACCATGTCGATGAAGTCGATGACGATGATGCCGCCGAGGTCGCGCAGCCTGAGCTGGCGCACGATCTCCTCCGCCGCCTCCAGGTTGTTCCTGGTGACGGTCTCTTCGAGGTTGCCGCCCTGACCGGTGAACTTGCCGGTGTTGACGTCGATGACGACCATCGCCTCGGTCCGGTCGATGACCAGCGAACCGCCACTGGGCAGCCAGACCTTGCGGTCCAGCGCCTTGGCGAGCTGCTCGTCGATCCGGTACGTGGCGAAGACGTCGACCTCGCTGGTCCACTTCTGCAGCCGCTCGGCCAGGTCGGGCGCGACGTGCGCGACGTACCCGTGGACGGTCTCCCAGGCGTCACCGCCGCTGACGATGACCTTGGAGAAGTCCTCGTTGAAGATGTCGCGCACGACCCGGACGGTCATGTCCGGCTCGCCGTACAGCAGCGACGGCGCGTTCGAGCTGCCGCCGTTCTTCGACTTCTTCCGGATGTCCTCCCACTGCGCCTGCAACCGCTCGACGTCCCGGCGCAGCTCGTCCTCGCTCGCGCCCTCGGCGGCGGTGCGCACGATGACGCCCGCGTCCTCGGGGACGACCTTCTTGAGGATCGTCTTCAGCCGCGCCCGCTCGGTGTCGGGCAGCTTGCGGCTGATGCCGGTCATCGAGCCCTCGGGCACGTACACCAGGTAGCGGCCCGGCAGGGACACCTGGCTGGTCAGGCGCGCGCCCTTGTGTCCGATCGGGTCCTTCGTCACCTGGACGAGCACGGACTGCCCGGACTTCAGGGCGGATTCGATACGGCGCGGCCCGTTGCCCATGCCCAGCGCCTCGAAGTTGACCTCACCGGCGTACAGCACGGCGTTGCGGCCCTTGCCGATGTCGATGAAGGCGGCCTCCATCGACGGCAGCACGTTCTGCACCTTGCCGAGGTAGACGTTGCCGACGTACGAGGTCGACTGCTCCTTGTTGACGTAGTGCTCGACGAGCACGCCGTCCTCCAGGACGCCGATCTGCGTGCGGTCGCCGTTCTGCCGTACGACCATCACGCGCTCGACGGCCTCGCGGCGGGCCAGGAACTCGGCCTCGGTGATGATCGGGACCCGGCGGCGGCCCTGTTCGCGGCCCTCGCGGCGGCGCTGCTTCTTCGCCTCCAGCCGGGTCGAGCCCTTGATGGACTGCACCTCGTCGGACGGTTCGGCGGCCTTGCGGGGCTCGCGGACCTTGACGACGGTGCGCTCCGGGTCGCCCTCGTCCGGCTCGGTGTCGGCCGAGGTGTCACCGGCGCGGCGCCTGCGGCGGCGCCGGCGGCGGCTGCTGGAGCTGGACCCGGCACCGTCCTCGGAACGGAAGTCGGCGTCCTCTTCCTCCTGCTCGGCGGTGTCCTCGGCGTCCTGCGCGGCCTGTTCGGCCTGTTCGGCCTGTTCGGCCTGTTCGGCGGCGAGGTCGTCGGAGTCGGCGTCGGTGCCGTCGCCCGCCTCGCCGTCGGCGGCGTCACCGCGACGGCGGCGACGGCCGCCCCGCCGGCGACGACGGCGCGAACCGGTCTCCTCGGTGTCGTCGCCGTCGACGGCGTCGTCGGCCGACTCCTCCGGCTCCTCCGGCTCCTCCGGTTCCTCCGCGGGGCGCGCGGTGGTCTGGGGCTCCTCGTCGTGAGAGGTGCTCCGGCGACGGCGCCGGCGCCGCGGGCCGGTCTCGATCTCGGTCTGCTCGTCCGCGTACGCGTCGGTCTCTTCCGCCTCGGCGGCCTCCGCGGCGGCCTCGGCGGCGGCCCGCTCCGGGGTCTGGAACTTCGGCTCGGTGAACACGGGCGCCTGGAAGACGGCGACGGCGGGCCGGGCGGGCCGGCGCGACGTCTCGGCTTCAGCGGGCTCGGCGGGCCCTGCGGGTTCCTCCGCGGCTGACGGGGCCTGCCGCCGCGCGGGCTCGGAGAACCCGGAGGCGGCCTGCCGCACGACGCGGCGACGGGAACGGCGGGTGGCGGTCTCCTCGACGGTCCTGGTCTCGACCGCGACGGACCGCCCGGCCTCGGCGCCGCTCTCGGCGACAGCACCGTTCTCCGAGGTGGGGCCGGTCACCGAGGCGACGGCGGACTCGACGGCGGGGCCGGGCTCGATGCCGGGGCCGGTCTCGGCGTCGTCGGGTGCGGTGGCGGGCGGCGACACCCGGCGGGTGGCGCGACGGCGCGTACGGGGGGCGGGCGCAGGCTCCTCGACCACGGCGGGCGCCTCGACGGCCTCCGGCGGCTCGACGGCTTCCGCGGCGGGCGCTGCGGCCTCGTCGGGCGCGGACGCCCGGCGGGTGGCACGACGACGGGTGCGCGGGGCGGGTGCGGACTCCTCGGCCACGGCGGGTGCGGACTCCTCGACCACGGCGAACGCGGCAGCGGAGTCGGCGTCGGCGGCTGTGGGCACGGCGCTCTCCACGGCCTCGGCGGCGGCCGGGGCACCTGCGGGCGCGGACGCCCGGCGGGTGGCACGGCGGCGGGTACGGGGCGCGGAGGCGGACTCCTCGTCGGTGCCCGGCGCCACGGCGCTCTCGGCGGCGGCCACGGGCCCGGCCGCGTCAGCGGCCTCGGCGGGCGCCGGGACGACGGCCTCGGCGGCGGCCGGAGCACCGGCGGGCGCCGACGCACGACGCGTGGCACGGCGGCGCGGAGCGGCAGCGGGCGCGGACGCCTCGACGGCGGGCGCCTCGGCGGCCACCTCGGGCTGCTCGCCAGCGGCCGGTACGACGGTTTCGGTGGCCTGCGCGGCGGCCGGGGCACCGGCGGGCGCGGACGCCCGGCGGGTCGCGCGACGGCGCGTACGGGGGGCGGGCGCGGGCTCCTCGACCACGGCGGGCGCCTCGGCGGCCTCTTCCGTCTCCTCGGCCTCGCCGGTCATCCCGGTGTCCACGGTCTCTTCGATCTCTTCGGTGTCTACGGTGTCTACGGTCTCTTCGATGATGTCGGTGTCTTCGGCTTTCTGGGTCTCGTCTTTCTGGGTCGCGTCCGTGCCGATGGCCGCGGGCGCTTCCACGCTCAACCGCGTGGCCGGGGCGGCGGGCGGGCCCGCCGGCCGGGAGGCGCTACGGCGGCGCCTGCGCGGCGGCAGCGTGTCGCTGGGGGTGTTCAGTTCGGAACCCTCTGCGGGTTCGATCGGTTCGAGCATGCGGGCGTTTCTCCCGTCAGGCTCCCGGGCGCCGCGCCTGGTCCGGCGTCGATCCGCTCGAACGAACGCCGCTGACGTCCGCGGCCCGCTCGATGCGCGATGGCCGCCGTCCGGGGCGCGGGCGCCGCACGGGAGCTCTCCGTGTCCTGTCTCGCCGGTTCCGTACGCCATGTCGTGCACGGCCTGGCGAAAGTCTTCTGGTCGGTGCGCTGCCCGACCCAGGTGGCTCCCGAGTACGAGGGCGGCGCTTCGACGCCCATCCCTACGCGGGACCTTCCGGCACCGGCGCCGTCGCGGCGGCAGTGGCGGCGGCCGGTTGCGGCTCGGTCGCTGCTGCCTCGCGGTCGGGCGCGAGCGGGTCGGTCACCGTGCCGGTCTCTTCATCGAGCAGCCCCTGCGCCAGCCTGGTCACCGCTGCGGGGACCGGCGGCGCCAGGTCGGCCACGGCGCGGAGACCGGACAGGACGTCGTCGGGTCGTACGGCAGGCGTCACGTGCCGAACAACCAGCCGCAGTATCGCACAGGGCTGGTCGGTCGGCCTATCAGGCTGCGAACTGTGCGTTTCCACGTTCGCCAGGCTCTCCAGACCGACGACAGCGGCGCGGGCGTCGAACGTGCGCACACCGTTCTTGGTCCTGCGCTGCACTTCGACGGTCTCGGCCTCCGTGAAGGTCTTGACCGCGCGTGCCGCGTCGGCCGGGTCCACGCCGTCCAGCCGCAGCTCCCACACGGAGGCGGTGAGCCGGTCGGCGAGCCCCGACGTCCGCGCCTCGACCGCGTCGACGATGTCGAGCCCGGTGGGCAGCGACGCGTCGAGCAGGGCACGCAAGGTGTCCGGGTCGCGGGCGGCGGCGAGCGCGATCTCCAGGTATTCCGCCTCACTGCCCGTGCCGGTGGGTGCGGCATTGGCGTACGACACCTTCGGATGCGGCGTGAACCCCGCCGAGTACGCCATCGGCACCTCGGCGCGGCGCAGCGCACGCTCGAAGGCGCGCTGGAAGTCACGGTGGCTGGTGAACCGGAGGCGGCCGCGCTTGGTGTAGCGCAGTCGGATGCGCTGCACCGCCGGTGCGGGCGGCGGGCCTTCGGGCTGTCGCTTGCCCAGTGTCGTTCAGTCCTTAGTGAGTGCGGTCGTACTGCTACCAAGAGTACGTGTCCGAGGGCCCGCGGGTTCCCGGCGATCGGTCGCCGCCGGTCACCGGGGTTTGCCGAACAGCGCCCGGCGGAGATCGGCACGCACCTGCCGTACGGTCTCGCGCGCGGCGGCGGTCGCCTGCCGGGCGGCCCGCCCCGCGGCGCGCGCGGCCTCGGCGGCCGGTCGCAGGACCGCGGCGCGCAGGACGTGCCCGGCCGGGGTGAGGACCGTCCGGTACGCCCAGCGCGCCGGTGCCACGAGGATCCACCGGAAGAGGGTCGCGAGGAACCGGCCGACGGCGCGTGACACGTACCCGGCGATGTGCCAGGCGTGCCCGAACGCCGCACCGGTCTCCCGCGCGAGAACCGCGAGGAGCCGGCCGGCGGGCCGGAGCACCCAGCGCCACAGGGCGACGGCGGGCAGCACGAGCAGGATCCGGACCGTCCAGTACAGGACTGCGCCCAGCAGGCCGACGACGGCGACGGCGAGCCGGCTCAGGGCCCGTCCGGCGGGCGCGAGGACCTGGGCGTACAGCCATCGGGCGGGGACGACGAGCAGGCGCCGCACGAGCCGGCCGATCGCGGCGAACGTCCTGCTCCTGAGGGCGGCACAGCGGTTCCGGGCGACCGTGAGCAGCCGGGCGACGCAGCGGGCGGCGGGCGCGAGCACGCGCGCGTACAGCCACGCGAATCCCGCGCCGATCGCTTGGGCGAGCCGGCCGAGGGCCTGTCCGGCGGGCGCGAGCACGCGCGCGTACAGCCACACGAGTCCGGTGCCCACCATCCGCGCCAGTCGGCCGAGGGCGTGTCCGGCCGGGGTGAGCACGTACCGGTACAGCCCGCCGAGCAGGACGACGGCCAGGGCGTGGCCGAGTCGTCCGAGTGCCGTGGCGGCGGGCTTGAGGACGTACCGCCACAGGGCCGTCGCGGGGCGGATGAGGGCGGCCCCGCCGAGCCACCGCAGTGCCCGACCGAGTGGGCGCAGCACGGTGGCGGTGAGCCGCCGGCCGGCCGCGGCCGACGCGTCCCACGCGATTCGCACCGGCACCACCAGCACGAGCACCACGATCCGCACGGGTGTCCGGACGGCGACGACGAGGCACCCCTGCGGATCCCGCGGCACGGGCCCGGACGGCGGGGGCGGCTCCTTTTCGAGATCCATGACGGGGTAGACGCGCCGGGCGGGGACACGGATGCGCCGGGCCTGCCGTATCCGGCGGGCCCGGCGCGTGCGACCGGCCCGGTCAGGGGGTCGAGTCCTCGCCGCGGAAGGGGAGTCCGGGTCCCGTCCGCGACCGGTCAGGGGTTCAGGTCTTGGAGTTGCGCTGTGCGTGCGCGCCGTGCCGGGGGCGGACCCGGGACGAGACCTGGCCGACCAGTTCCCAGAAGCACACCAGGGCGGTGATGGGCGGAATGCCGAGCATCACGTACGACAGCAGCGAACGTGAGGAGTGGCTGACGCACAGCGCCACCGCCATGGCCGACGCGGCCAGGATGACCCCCCAGGACCGGCGCGCGCTGCGGCGCTGCACGGTCGCCCGCAGGATGGACAGCGCCGCCACGAACCACGGCCCGTACACCGTGAGCGGCCACCACTGCGCCAGGTTGGTGGGCAGGACGGAGAGGGCGATGGTGCGCAGTTGCCCGTAGGAGTAGGAGACCGACCAGCCCAGCATGGACGCGGCGCACAGCGAGATCGCCGCGATCAGGACCGTCACATGGGTGACCCGCTGGCCGCCGTCCAGGAAATGGGACTCGGCGCGCAGCCGACGCCGTCCGCTCCTGCGGGGCGTGCGCCGGCGCACCGCCTCGGGCACGGGCGTCGCGGCGGACGCGGTGGACAGCATCTGGGCCAGCTCGTCGTCCAGGTCCCAGCCGCCGGCGGCGGCCTCCGGCGGAGCCGTCGGGTGCCAGTTCTGCTGCGTCGACAGGGAGAGCGTGTCGTAGGCAGGCTGCGTGAGCGTGTCCGGGTCGGTTCTCAGGGCGTACTGGAGATTGTAGAGACCGGCCTCGTCGTAATTCCCGTCCATCCGATAATTCCTCCGCGCTCCTGTTCAGCACGTGCCGTCTAGGGCGCGCAGATAGTCACTTTCCATTTTTCTGATCTTGTCCAGAAAATCATCGAGCAGGTCCGCGCAGTAGTTGGGCCCAGACCCCCCGCCGACCGACCCGCATTCGTCGATGCCCGACGGGTGGCTCATGGCTCCGCATCCCTCTTTCCAGATCACGGTCACTTAACGAGCACAACCGGGGGCCAGGTGTCCGACATTCGGGGGATTGAATCGCTCTCCCGGGGTATCCGGCCGCCTGATGACAACATTTAATGCGCGAATGTATGACCGGAGCGGCCGGGCGTCCGGCCGCCCCTGTCCGCTCCGCCGCCGGGTACCCGGCCGCGTCCGTCCTGCTCCGTCACGCGATGCGGAGCCTGCTGTTCCGTCTCAGGTGGTCAGGAGCCGGTTGAAGAACGAGCGGTAGCGGCGCAGGGTCTGGCGCAGGGTCTCGGTGTCCACCTGCCGGCCCTGGCTCCACTGACTCTCCAACTCGTGCTTGTGCTGGGCGAATGTGTCGGCCAGCGTCCGCATGACGTCGGCGACCAGCGCGTCCGCGGCGTGCACGGCGTCGCGCGGGGCGTCCACGAAGGTGCCCTGGACCGCCTGCCAGTGCTCGCGGAACCTGCGCTCGTCGTCCGGCAGCAGGAGTCGCTCGGGCGCGCCTTCGTCACCCGCGGCTTCACCCGTGTCGGGCGCCCCCGGCCTCGGGGTCGCAGGCTCGGGTTCCGGGGCCGCAGGCTCGGAATCCCGGGTCACCAGCTCGGATTCCGGGGCCGCAGGCTCGGATTCCGGGGCCGCAGGCTCGGAATCCCGGGTCGCCGGCTCGGACTTCACGTCCGTGGACTCGGGCATCGTCGGCGCGGATTCGACCTTCGTCGCGGCGGACGCGGGCGCCTGTTCACCGGTCGCGGGCGCCCGTTCCGTGCCCGCGGTGGGGTGGGCGATGTCCTCGGTGGACAGACCGCCCGTGGTGCGGTTCGTGTTCTGAGTCCTGTTCATGACCGTCCTCCCGGTCATTTTTCGTCAGCGGGCGGGCTGGGCCCTGCCGCCGTCGGAGAGCAACTCATCGAAAATCGCTCGGTAGTGCACCATGGCGTTGCGCAATTGTTCGGTCGTCGCCTGCCGACTGGTGCTGAGCCGTTCGATCTCATGGGCGGAGCGGTAGTGCTCCAGTGTGCCGCCGTGCTCGACCGAGAGGTCCCTCGTCTGTTGTTCGAAACCCTCGGTCGGATAACCGCGCTCCTGCATCAGGGACGTCACCAGGCGGTCCGCGTCGTGCACCGCGTCCCGCGGCCGGTCCACGAACTCCTCCTGGACTCCCTGCCATTCGCCCACGTAGCGGTCGCGGGCCGCGGCGGGCAGCGGTTTGATCTCCAGGGCGTCGTGGCGCTTCTCCCGTGCCCTGAGTTCACGCTCACCGGCCATCCGGCCGCCCTCGCCCTCGACGGCCCGCTCGTACTCGGGGCCGAAACGGTCACGGAGATGGCGGCTCCTCGCCAAGAGGGAAGCCGTCAGCGCGGCCAGCACGACGACCAACACCGCCAGGACGACGATCGCCGCAAGGATGCCTGTCGACATCGGACGCACCTCCTTCGGAACGTGCTTCCGGAATCGGACAACCCCCGGTTCCCCCGTTTCGTCCGATTCAATCGTCCCGGCGTTGCACCGTCCTGGCTTGCACCGTCCTGGCTTGCATCGTCCTGGCTTGCATCGTCCCGGCCGGAGAAGCGCGTGGTCCCGCATCCCGCGCTTCTCGCGGCGGCCGACGGCCGTCGGGAAATGCGCGGGAAATGAGCCGTCGGTCGCCGGGGAGCCCGGTTTTCAACCGGGTCCGGGGAAATCGGCGCGTGGTCAGGAATGTACGTTCGTCAGGACCTGCCGTCGATTCAGAGCTTGCCGCCGATTTCGCACGCCTGGCACGGCGGACGGCCGCAGGTGCACTGCATGAGGGCCTCGACGACCCCACGGTCGTGGTAAAGGCACTCGTCCTTGCAGGTGTGGCGCGGAATGAAGCCGGCCTCGATCTCACCGGGCCACGGCTCGTGGCCGTCCCGGCAGCGGGCGAACCGCTCGGGGTCGTTGGCGTGCAGGTCGCTCATGCTCGACCGCGCCTCTTCCTCCAGCTCCCGGACCCGCTCCACCAGGCCCTTCAGCTCGGCGGCGACGGTGGAGAAACGGTCGGCGCCGGTTCTCACGTGAGCCGCCCGCAGCGCCATCGCCGCGTTGCCCAAGAATCTTCCCGCGTCCTGAAGGTCGGTCACGTGATGCAGCTGAATGCCGTTCACGCCTCGTACCCATACGGCGTCCATACTGCTCACTGATCCACCTTCCCGATGTACACCCTGAATAGCGCGAGTTGGTGCGGGACAGTGCGCGCGGTACCGTATGCCGGTCTCCACTGTGTGCCTGTCCGCGGTACACCTGTCCGCGTACACGAAAATCAACTTACTTAAGGAAGCTAAAGGCGATCCCCCCGCTCGTCCAGCGAATTGTAGGTGAATCGGCTCACAGGTGCCATTGTCCGAGGGGCGGCAGGAGATCCGGATCTTCCTTTTCGGATCTCCTCTGCCGGATCTTCCCTTACGGATCTTCTTCAGGGATCTCCCCATGGATCTTCCGGTCGGTCTTCGGCGTGAGTGGTCACGCACGCCGAGAAGGCCGGACCCGGGATCCGGGAGCAGACGGCGGACCGGCCGTGGCCGCGGTCATCCGAAAACGGCTTGCGCGGCAGCCATGCCCACGTAGACGGAGCCGAGCCCGGCGAGGATCGAGACGACCACGTTGGCCGCCGCGTGAAAGCGCGATCCGGCCTCGGCCAGTTGCAGCGTCTCCCACGAGAACGTGGAGTACGTGGTGAGGGCTCCGCAGAAGCCGGTGCCCACGAGGAGTTGCACGTTCTCCGAGGCGGCGGAGGCCAGGACCGCCCCGGTCAGCGCGCCCAGGATCGCCGAGCCGATCATGTTGACGGTGAAGGTGCCCCACGGATAAGAGGTGCCGTGGCGGGCCTGTACCGCCCGGTCGACGAGATACCGCAGGGGGGCGCCGACGGCACCGCCGAGCACGACGAGCAGGAACCCCATCCCCTCAATCACCTCCTCGCCAGCAGGGCGCGACGGACGACGGTCGCGCCGATCCGCACCCCGACCATCGCGATGACCACGGTCGCCACCAGGTAGGCCAGGGCCAGGACCACCCGGTCCTCGCGCACCAGGCGTTCGATGTCGACGCAGTACGTGGAGAAGGTCGTGAATCCGCCGAGCACCCCGGTGCCGAAGAACGGGCGCAGCAGCGGGTGCGCCGACCAGCCCTCGGTGATCGCCGCCAGGAAGACGCCGATGACGAAACATCCGACCGCGTTGACGCCCAGCGTCGTCCAGGGGAAGTCGGCGGCGCCCGTCGGCCACAGCAGCGACGCCGCGTACCGGGCGCAGGCGCCCGTCGAGCCGCCCACCGCGATGACGGCCAGTACCTGTGCCTGTCCGCGGGGAGCGTCCCGGCGCTGACGAGCCTCTGCCACAGGGGACCTTTCCGGCGTCCGAAGGGGCACGGCTCGGAAGTCCCGACTTCCGGCCGCTCCGCTTATGAATCGTACGGCACGGCCCGCCCGGGGCCGACCGTCCTGGACTTGACACACGGATTTACCGGTCGTCTCCTGGAAGAGGGAAAATCGTCCGGAGGCTGCTGATGGCAACCTACGAGTATCTATGCGGCCGGTGCGGTTCATTCGATGTAAAACTGCCCATCGGAACGGCGCCCAAAGATTACGGATGCCCTGTTTGCACAGGTGCTGCGAGACGTGTGTTCTCTTCCTCCGGCCTCTCAGGGACCTCACCCGAGGTCACTGCCCTCCGCGCCCGTGAGGAGCGGTCCCGTGAGGCCCCGGCGGTGATTTCCGAGTTGCCGCCAGGTGTCAGGCCGGTGCGCAAGCGACCGCATCCCGCACTCTCCCGATTGCCGCGCCCCTGAGGGCACGGTGATCCGCACACAACGCGTCCACGGCGTCCGTATCCGCGCACGGGCTTCGTTCCGGTGACGGTGCGACGCGATTCCGCTCGTCATGCGGACTTGGCCCGCCCTGCGGACTTAGGAGGTGCGTCCCCGTGTCGAACGTGGGGCTGCTCTTTGTCGGTGCGGTGCTGTTCATGAACGGGATGATGCTCCTCGGGAAGGTCGAGGCCAAGGCAGCAGCGGTCTTCAACCTTTTCGTGGGTGCACTCCAGGTGCTGACGCCGACGTACCTCATTTTCGTTGCCGACAACGACCCGAAAAAGATACTGGCAGCGTCCGGCATCTATCTGTTCGGCTTCACTTACCTGTATGTGGGAATTGGCCTCCTGGCCAACCTCGACACCACCGGGGTCGGCTATTACTCGCTCTTTGTGGCGATTGCCGCTCTCGGGTATTCTTTCGCCAATTTCCACCTCCTCAAGGATTACCCGTTCGGGGCCATCTGGCTCTACTGGGCATTTCTCTGGTTCCTGTTCTTCTTGGTGCTCGGCCTCAAGATGGACAGGCTCACCACCTATACGGGCTGGGTCACGGCGATCGAGGGCTGGGTCACAGGCGTGATTCCCGCCGGTCTGCTGCTCTCCGGCTACTGGAAGCACCCCGACGAAACAGCCATCGCACTGGGAGCCTTCGCGGTGGTGGTGTTCGTGGCGCTGTGGCCGCTCACCCGGAAACCGCACCATCCGGCCCCCGCCGCTCCCGCGGCCGGCCTGAGTGCACCCACGTGACCGGACCAAAAGTGGACGACAACTGATGAGGAAGCTGTCATGCCCGAAGTTGTTTTCAGAGTGGACCAGAGCAAATCCATGCGCGACCAGGATGTGCCGGGCCACAACAGGTGGCATCCGGACGTCCCCGTAGCCGTCATGGTGAAGCCGGGCTCGGAGTTCCGCGTCGAGTGCCGTGACTGGACCGACTGCCAGGTCGGCAACAACGACTCCGCCAACGACGTACGCGACATCGACCTGACCATCCCCCACATGCTCAGCGGCCCGATAGGCGTGGAGGGCGCCGAACCCGGCGACCTGCTGATCGTCGACATCCTCGACCTCGGCCCGGTGCCGCAGCAGACCGGGAGCGCGGCGGGCCAGGGCTGGGGCTACACCGGCATCTTCGCCAAGGCCAACGGCGGTGGCTTCCTGACCGACTACTTCCCGGACGCCTACAAGGCCGTCTGGGACTTCCACGGCCAGCAGGCCGTCTCCCGCCACCTGCCGGGGATCCGCTTCACCGGCATCACCCACCCCGGGCTGTTCGGCACCGCTCCGTCCGCGGAGATGCTCGCCAGCTGGAACACCCGTGAGAAGGCGCTGATCGACACGGATCCGAACCGGGTCCCGCCGCTCGCCATTCCGCCGGACGCCAGCAACGCGCTCGCCGGCACCGCCACCGGAGACCTCGCGCGGCGCATCGCCGAGGAAGGCGCGCGCACGGTGCCGGCCCGCGAGAACGGCGGCAACCACGACATCAAGAACTGGACTCGCGGTTCTCGGGTCTTCTTCCCCGTGCACGTGAAGAACGCCAAGCTCTCCGGCGGCGACCTGCACTTCAGCCAGGGCGACGGGGAGATCACGTTCTGCGGCGCCATCGAGATGGGCGGCTTCATCGACTTCCACGTCGACCTGATCAAGGGCGGCATGGAGAAGTACGGCATCTCCACCAACCCGGTGTTCCTGCCGGGCAACGTCGAGCCGCGGTACTCGGAGTTCCTCACCTTCGTGGGGATCTCCGTCGACCACGACACGGACACGAACTACTACCTGGACGCGACGCTGGCCTACCGCAGAGCCTGCCTCAACGCGGTCGAGTACCTGAAGAGGTTCGGCTACAGCGGCGAGCAGGCGTACCTGCTGATCGGCGCCGCCCCTGTCGAGGGACGCATCAGCGGCATCGTGGACATCCCGAACGCCTGCTGCTCGCTGTACCTGCCGACGGCCATGTTCGACTTCGACATCCGTCCGGTCGCCGCGGGTCCGACGAAGGCGGACCGCGGCATGTGCGCGGTGACCAGCACCTGACCGTCCCCACTCCTGTCCCGACGGCCCCGCGGCAGCGCCCGCGGGGCCGTCGCCGTCTGCTTCCCGGTCACACCGTCGCCGCGGACGGCTCCGGCCGCCGCCGGGACCGTCCGCCGCCCGCTCAGCCGAGGTGCTTGCGCACCTATCTCTGTCATGGGCATGGACGAACATCCCCCCCTCTGCAAAGCTTCAACAAGCTCACGCAAATAATGTGCAGAGAGACGCTTCTCACGATCATCCTCGCGCAACTTCCTGACATGGCCATGGACCCCACACATCCCTGCAGACGAGGAGCACGATGGGCAGCAAGCGCTTCAGATGGCGCCCGATCGCTGTGACACTGGCGGGCAGCCTCCTGGCGGTCGGCGGACCGACCCTGCCCGCCCTGGCGGCGGGCGGCCCCGACCTCGCGACCGGCACCGCGGTCGCGGCGAGCAGCACCCGCGGCCACACGGCGGCCGCGCTCGACGACGGCGACCGGGACACCTACTGGCAGAGCGGCCACGGCGCCTTCCCCGCCTGGGCGCAGATCGACCTCGGCGCCAGGACCCGGATCGACCAGGCGGTACTGAAACTCCCCGCGGGCTGGAAGAGCCGCACCCAGACCCTGACCGTCCAGGGGAGCGACGACGGCAAGGCGTTCCGCACCCTGGTCGCCTCGGCCACGTACACCTTCGCCGAGGATCAGGACAACACCGTCACGATCGGCTTCCCGGCGCTCAACACCCGTTATCTGCGGGTGGAGATCACCGGCAACAGCGTCGCGGGCGCCGGCCAGCTGGCCGAGCTGGAGGCGCACCGGGCCACCGGAAGCAGCGACGACCTGGCCCGCGGCAAGCGGCTGACGGCCAGCAGCTCCGCCAGCGGGCACGCCGCCTCCGGTGCCGCCGACGCCGACCGGAACAGCTACTGGCAGAGCGGCAGGGCGGACTCCGCGCCGTGGCTCCAGACCGACCTCGGCGCCGCCGTACCCGTCAACCGGCTGGTGCTGAAACTGCCGGCCGGCTTCGACGCCCAGCGGCAGACCCTGAAGGTGCAGGGCAGCACCGACGGCAAGCACCGCACCGACCTGGTCGACTCGGCCGAGTACCGGTTCAGCCCGGACAAGGGCAACGAGGCGACGATCAGCTTCGACACCACGACCACGCGGTACCTGCGCCTCACCCTGACCGGGGAGTCGAAGAAGACCGGCGGCCGGCTGGCCGAGTTCGAGGTGTACGGACCGGCGACCGGCGACGTCACCGCGCCGTCGGCCCCCCGTTCCCTGAAGCTGTCCCAGCCCGAGACCGGCAAGGTCGCCCTCGCCTGGAAGCCCGCGCGTGACAACAAGAAGGTCACCGGCTACGACGTCTACCTCGGCAACACCCTGCGCACCACGGTCGCCGGGAACGTGACCTCGTACACCGACCTCCAGCCGCGGGACACCACCCTCGCCTACCACGTCACGGCCCGGGACGCGGCCGGGAACCAGTCGGCGGCGAGCAACACCGTGACCCGCGGGGCGGCCAAGGGCGACACCCAGGCGCCCACCCAGCCGGCCGGGCTCACCTCCGTCACCGCGAAGTCCGGGGCCGTCGAGCTGAGCTGGCAGAAGTCGGCCGACAACAAGAAGGTCACCGGCTACGACGTCTACGCGAACAACAAGCTGCGCAAGAGCGTGGCCGGCGACGTCACCTCCGTCACCGACCGGCAGCCGGCCGGCGCCACGGTCACCTACCAGGTGCGCGCCAAGGACGCGGCGGGCAACACCTCGCCGCTGAGCGCCAAGTCGGTCAGCACCGGCGACGGCATCCAGGCGAGCAACCTCGCGGTGGGCAAGCCGGTGGTGGAGTCCGGGCACGTCTACACCTTCGTCGGCACCAACGCCGTCGACAACAACGTGGGCACCTACTGGGAGGGCGCCAGCGGCGTCTGGCCCAGCACGCTCACCGTCAAGCTCGGCGCCAACGCCGACATCAGCCAGGTCGTCCTCAAGCTCAACCCGGACCCGGTCTGGGGCGCGCGGACGCAGAACATCCAGATCCTCGGGCGGGAGCAGAGCGCGACCGCGTACACCAACCTGGTGTCGGCCGCGAACTACGCCTTCAACCCGAGCACCGGCAACACCGTCACCATCCCGGTGACCGCGCGGACCGCCGACGTCCAGGTGCGCATCAACAGCAACACCGGCGCGCCGGGCGGCCAGATCGGCGAACTCCAGGTCATCGGCGATCCGGCGCCCAACCCCGACCTCACGGTCACCAGCCTCACCGCCTCCCCCGCGGCCCCGGTGGAGACCGACGCCGTCAGCCTCACCGCGCGGGTCGCCAACAGCGGCAGCGCCGCCTCCCCGGCGACCAATGTCAACTTCTACCTGGGCACCACCAAGGTGGGCACCGCGAACGTCGGCGCGCTCGCCGCGGGCGCGGCCACCGACGTGACCGCCTCCATCGGCACCCGGGACGCGGGCTCGTACCAGCTGACCGCGAAGGTCGACGAAGCGAACACCGTCATCGAGACCAACGACACCAACAACTCCTTCACCGCCGCCTCCCCGCTGGTGGTCCGCCCGGTCGACAGCGCCGACCTGGTCTCCTCACCGGTCGGCTGGTCCCCGGACAACCCGGCGGCGGGCAACAACGTCACCTTCAGCGTCGCCATCAAGAACCAGGGCACCATCGCCTCGGCGGGCGGCGCGCACACCATCACGCTGACGCTGCTCAACGAGAGCGGCGGCACGGTCCGCACACTGACCGGCACCTACAACGGCGCCATCGCCGCCGGGGCCACCACCAGCCCGGTCGCGCTCGGCTCCTGGACCGCCGTGAACGGCAAGTACACGGTCCGCACGGTGATCGCCGACGACACCAACGAGCTGCCGGTCAAACGCACCAACAACACCAGCAACAAGCCGCTGTTCGTGGGCCGCGGCGCCAACCTGCCGTTCGCCTCGTACGAGGCGGAGGACGGCACGGTCGGCGGCGGTGCCCAGGTCGTCGGGCCCAACCGGACCATCGGCGACCTCGCGGGCGAGGCGTCCGGCCGCAAGGCCGTCACCCTCAACAGCACCGGCAACTACGTCGAGTGGACCACCAAGGAGCCCACCAACACGCTGGTCACCCGGTTCTCCATCCCCGACTCCGCGGGCGGCGGCGGCATCGACGCCACCCTCAACGTCTACGTCAACGGCACCTTCGCCAAGGCGATCAACCTGACCTCGAAGTACTCCTGGCTGTACGGCGCCGAGGCGAGTCCGGGCAACTCACCCGGTTCGGGCCCCGCGCGGCACATCTACGACGAGGCCAACGTGATGCTCGACTCGACGGTCCCGGCGGGCGCGAAGATCAGGTTGCAGAAGGACGCGGCGAACACCTCGCAGTACGCGATCGACTTCATCAACACCGAGCAGGTCGCCCAGGTCCCCAACCCCGACCCGGCCACCTACGTCACCCCGGCCGGCTTCACCCAGCAGGACGTGCAGACCGCCCTGGACAAGGTGCGGATGGACACCACCGGCAAGCTGGTCGGCGTCTACCTGCCGCCGGGCGACTACCAGACGACCGGCAAGTTCACCGTCTACAACAAGCCCGTCAAGGTGGTCGGCGCCGGGCCCTGGTACACCCGGTTCTACTCCCCCGCCACGCAGAGCAACACGGACGTGGGCTTCCGCGTGACGGACACGGCGAACGGCTCGACGTTCGCCAACTTCTCCTACTTCGGCAACTACAACTCCCGCAACGACGGTCCCGGCAAGGTGTTCGACGCCAACGGGATCAGCAACCTGACGATCGACAACATCTGGGTCGAGCACCAGATGTGCCTGTACTGGGGCGCCAACACCGACAACGTCACGATCAAGAACAGCCGGATCCGCGACGTGTTCGCCGACGGCGTCAACATGACGAACGGGTCGCAGAACAACCTCGTCCAGAACAACGAGGCGCGATCCACCGGGGACGACAGCTTCGCGCTGTTCGCCGCCACCGACAACGGCGGCGGCAACAACACGGGCAACGTCTACGAGAACCTGACGTCGACGCTGACCTGGCGCGCGGCCGGAGTCGCCGTCTACGGCGGCGAGAACAACGTGTTCCGCAACCTGTACATCGCGGACACGCTGGTCTACTCCGCCATCACCATCAGCTCCCTCGACTTCGGCTACCCGATGAACGGCTTCGGCCCAGGTCAGACCAAGGTCGAGAACGCCTCACTGGTCCGGGCAGGCGGTCATTTCTGGGGTAACCAGACCTTCGGGGCCATCTGGATGTTCTCGGCCTCGAAGACGTACACGGCGATCCGGGTGACCGACGTGGACATCGTCGATCCCACGTACAGCGGGATCATGTTCCAGACGAACTACGTGGGCGGCCAGCCGCAGAACCCGGTCCAGGACACGGTCCTCACCGACGTGTCGATCACGGGCGCGCAAAAGAGCGGCGACGCCTACGACGCCAAGTCCGGCTTCGGGATCTGGGCCAACGAACTGCCCGAACCCGGCCAGGGCCCGGCGGTCGGCACGGCGACGTTCACCGGCCTGCGGCTGGAGAACAACGCCGTGGACATCCGCAACACCACGTCGACGTTCACGATCAACGTGCAGTAGACGTCCGACGGTTGTGAAGACCCCGCACAAGGCGCCGCGCCCGGAATCCGGGCGCGGCGTCGCGCCTTCGGCGGGGACGGGCGGGCGGAGCGGTCATGCGCGCACTCGACGCCGCCGCCCGCTTCCGCGGACGGTGAACCGGCCCCGGCGAGCGGCGGGTGCCGTACTCACGGACTGCCCTACGGCCCGGCGGACGGCGTCGAGGTCCGAGACGATCGCCTCCACACGCTCCGCGCGGCCACCGCCTCCGGCGGTCACCGGGCTGCTTTCCCCGGGTGCCGCGGGCGCCCGGGACGCCCCGGACACCCCGGGTGTCGCGGGCCTCCCGGGTGCCGCGGGCCTCCCGGGTGCCGCAGGTGCCGCGGACCCCTTTGGCGCCCCAGACACCGCAGGCACCCCCGGCTCCCCCGCTTCCCCCGGCTCCCCAAGTCCGCCCAGTTTCCTCAGTTCCCCCAGTTTCCTCAGTTCCCCCAGTTCCTCGATCAGCCCGGCACACGTGTGCAGTGCGTCGACCGCATCGGCGGGATGCGGTGCGGGACGCCGCAGCCACATGCGGAGCCTGCGCTGTGCCTCGAACGGCGCCTTGATCTCGTCGAGCCGGGCGAGGCTGTCCAAGAACCGGGCGCGCACCGACGGGAACCGCGCGGGCTCCGGCCGGTGGACGGTGTCCAGGACGTCGTTCAGGGCGGCCAGGGCCGACGCGGTGCGTCGGCGCAGCACGTCGGTCGACCGGACGGGCAGGACGAACCACGCGGCGGCGATGCCGACCGCGGCGCCGACGACGATCGCCCCGACCCGGGTGAACAGCAGACCGGTGCCGGTCTGCCCGTAGTAGCCGTAGAGCAGGGCGAGCAGGCCGGTCACGCAGCCCGCCCAGTAGGCGTAGTTGTAGCCGCGCAGCCACGTGGCCACCACCAGCACCACGAGGATCACCGCGATCGTCGTCGGGTCGCGCGGCGGGAACACACCGGCGAGGAGTGTCGCCGCCACGGTGCCCACGGCGGCGCCGGATATCCGCAGGACGCCTTTGTGGAGGACGTCGGCGCGGCCACGGTTGCCGCTGCACACGATGAACGTCGTCAGCACCGTCCAGGGCCAGTGGCTCGGGTAGGCGAGCCGGCCGATCAGGAAGGCGGCGGCCAGGCCCAGGACCATCTGGCCGGCCATCCGGTCGCTGATCGCGAGCCGGGAGCCGGTGCCGCGCGCGGCGGGCGGCGTCGCGGGACGCGGCTTGTCCACCCCCACTCGGACCGCGGCGAGCTGACACACGGCGGTACTGGCCGCGGCGATCAGCGCGGCCAGGGCCGCCCACAGGAAACGGCCGGCGCCGGGGCCGGAGGGCACCGGGTCGACGAGCGCGACGACGAACGGCGGCGTCGCGAGCGACCCGATCGTGGTGGCGAGCGGGCCGAAACGGCGGAGCCAGATCGTGCCGCCGATACCGAGGACGAACAGCGTGCCGCCGGTCACGAAGTGGTCGTCCAGCAGGTCGCCCACCGCACAGGCGGCGACGGCGACGAGCGGCAGCACGGCGAGCCCGAGGAGTTGTCGCGGCAGGGCGGCGCCCCGCTGGGTCCGGGCCAGCGTCACGGTCAGGATGACGGTCGACACCACGACACTGTCGTTCAGCCCGGCGGAGTCCTTGACCCACACGGCGCAGCCGAACGCCAGCAGCAGGGACGCACCTGTGGGCAGGACCGAGGCCACCCCGGCCAATATGTTACGCAATACCGTACTTCCCTCCCTGATCTATCACGCCAATCCCCCACTGATAATAAGTGATAGCTTAATATCATGCCGAAGGGGAACCCCGCCGAGGGAAGCGAAGAACAGTCGTTGATCGACACGGCCGCGCAGATCCGCAGCGGCGCCGCCCGGCTCGCCCGGCGACTCCGCGCCGAGCGCTCGCCGGGCGCCCTCAGCGCCAACAAGGTGGGGGTGCTCAGCCGCCTCCATCGGCACGGACCCGCCACGCCCGGCGAGGTGGCCGCGGCCGACCGGCAGCAGCCGCAGTCCCTGACACGCGCCTTCGCCGAGCTGGAACAGGACGGGCTCATCTCGCGCACACCGGACGAGCGCGACCGCCGCCAGTCCCTCCTGGCCCTGACGCCCGCCGGCCGGCAGGTCCTCCTGGCGGACCTCGCCGAGCGCGATGCCTGGCTGGCGTCCGCGCTCACGGACCTGAGCGAAACCGAACGCGAAGTACTGCGCCTGGCCGGGCGGCTGATGGACCAGATCTGCGACCGGTGACGGCCATCGGGCGGGGTCACCGGCGGTCCTACTCTGTTTTAAGTGAGCAACCAGCTTCTTGAGGGCGCTGTCGTCCGCCTCGTCCCGTTGTCCACCGACCACACCGACGCCCTCTTCCCCTCGGCGTCCGACCCCGAGGTGTGGCGGTGGATGCCCCGGCCGCGCCCCCGGACCACAGCCCAGATGCACGCGATGCTCGCCGAGCTGACAGCCGACCCCACGCGGCGCGGCTTCGCGGTACAGCGCCGGGACGACGGGGCCGTGATCGGCTCGACCAGCCTGTACGACCTCGATCCGGGCCACAGCCGCGCGGAGGCCGGTACGACCTGGTTCGACCGCTCCTGCTGGGGCGGCCCCTACAACGCCGAGTCCAAACTGCTCCTGTTCGGCCACGCCTTCGACGACCTCGGCCTCGCCCGGCTCGCCCTGCGCACGGACAACCTCAACGTGCGTTCCCAGCAGGCCCTGACCCGCCTCGGACTGGTCCACGAGGGAACCCTGCGCAGCCACATGCGCCGACCGGACGGCACGCGCCGCGACTCGCTCTACTACAGCCTGCTGGCGGACGAATGGCCCGCCGTGCGCGACGCGCTGCGCGCCCGGGTCGCCGCCAAGACCGCGGCCTGAGCCGACGCGTGCGACCTGAGCCGACGCGTGCGGCTGAGCCGACATGTGCGGCTGGGCTGACGTATCCGCGGCTGAGCCGACGCGGGGCCGTTCTGGGCTCCGGACCCCGCACGCCGTAGGTATTCAGTGTTGCCAAGTACCGGTACTCAGTATTACTCTGTACCGGTACTCAACGGCGATGAGTAGATGAGGGAGGTCATGAGCAAGCAAGCAACGGAGATGCTCAAAGGAACCCTGGAGGGCATCGTCCTGGCGATCCTCTCCACACGGTCGGCCTACGGCTACGAGATCACGGCGTGGCTGCGGGAGCAGGGCTTCACCAGCATCGCGGAGGGCACCGTCTACGCCCTGCTGGTCAGGGTGGAGCAGCGCGGCCTGGTCGACGTGGAGAAGGTCCCGTCGGAGAAGGGGCCGCCACGCAAGGTGTATTCCCTCAACGCCCAGGGGCGTGAATACCTCGACGAGTTCTGGAGGACCTGGAGCTTCCTCGCAGAACGACTGGAACAGCTCCGCGAAGGAGGAAGATGACCATGTCAGAGGCAGAAGAGCGCGGTTTCGTCGCGAAGGTGATCGGACCAAAGCGGCGGTGGTGGGCGTACAAGGCGCGCGTCAAGGAGCTTCCCGAGAACTACCGCACGGCGGTCGATGCGATCGAACGGTATCTGATGCACTTCGTGCCGGCCGACGGCGAGAGTGCGACCTCGGCGTTCGAGGATCTCGCGGACCTGTTCGAACAGGCCGCGGCCGACGGCACGTCGATCCGCGAGATCGTCGGGGACGACCCCGTGGAGTTCGTCGAGACGTTCGCCCAGAACTACACGAAGGGCGGATACGTCCCCGACCGGGCGCGGGAGCGGCTGGTCAAGGCGATCGAGAACGCCGCGGGGGAAGACGGCGGAAGGGACGGGACGGCCCGGTGACCACGGAGCGCCCGGCGTTCCACGACTGAAACCGCCGCGGCGCGGAGCACCCGCCGCCGTGACCACGGCCGCCATCCCAATCCTGACCACGGCGGCCAGCCACCCGCCCCCTGACCACGGGTCCGAACCACCGTCCCGACCGCCGGGCGAAGTTGCCGTCCCGACCACAGGGCCAGGCTGCCGCCAGCGACGCCCGCGAGCAGCACGCGTCTTGGCCGGACGACCCGCGGTTGCGGCGATCCGCAGGTCGACAGCGCCGCGGACGCCGCCGCCCGGCTCGACGCCGATCCGATCTCCGGGCTCCGATCTCCGGGCTCCGGGCTCCGGGCTCCGGGCTCCGGGCAGGTGCGCAACACACACCCCGGGCCCGAGACCACAGGAAAGCCCGAAGACACCGTCGAGATCAGTGCCCCCTCCCGGCGCGGCACCGTCGACATCCCCCGCACTCGCGCCTGACCCATCCCAGCAGAGCCGTCCTCAACTCACCCGCTCCCCCATTCACTTCAGCCTTCGAACGGGAGGGTTCCATGCCTTCTTCTGTCATGCCCACATCCAGGCAGCGCGACGGTCACCCGTCACCTGCCGCCGTCTCCGCCGTCGCCCTGCGCAAGTCGTACGGCGACAAGACCGTCCTCGACGGCATCGACCTGCGCATCCCGGCCGGGTCCGTGTTCGCACTGCTCGGACCCAACGGCGCCGGCAAGACCACCACCATCAAGATCCTCTCCACACTCATCACCGCCGACGACGGCCAGGCCCAGGTCGCCGGCCACAACCTCACCACCGAACCCCAGGCCGCACGAGCCGCCATCGGCGTCACCGGACAGTTCTCCGCCGTCGACGGCCTCATCACCGGCGAAGAGAACATGCTCCTCATGGCCGACCTGCACCACCTCCCCAAAGCCGAGGGACGACGGATCACCACCGAACTCCTACAACGCTTCGACCTGACGGAAGCCGCGAAGAAACCCGCCTCCACCTACTCCGGCGGCATGAAACGCCGCCTCGACCTTGCCATGACCCTCGTCGGCAGCCCCCGCATCATCTTCCTCGACGAACCCACCACCGGCCTCGATCCCCGCTCCCGCCACACCATGTGGCAGATCATCCGCCAACTCGTCTCCGACGGCGCCACCGTCCTCCTCACCACCCAATACCTCGACGAAGCCGACGAACTCGCCGACCGCATCGCCGTACTGAACAACGGCCGAATCGCCGCCGAAGGCACCCCCGACCAACTCAAACGCCTCATCCCCGGCGGACACATACGACTCCGCTTCACCCACCCCACCACCCACCACAACGCCGCCACCGCACTCCCCGACGCCACCAGCAACAACGACGCACTGACCCTCCAGATCCCCAGCGACGGCAGCCAACGCCAACTGCGCACCATCCTCGACCAACTCGACACAGCCGGCATCGAAGCCGACGAACTCACCGTCCACACCCCCGACCTCGACGACGTCTTCTTCGCCCTCACCACCACCACCAACACCACCACCAACAACACCACCCCCATCCCCCACCAGCCCCAGGAGAACGCCCGATGAGCGCTTTCACCCTCGCCGTCCGCGACTCGCACACGATGCTGCGCCGCAATCTCCTGCACGCGTGGCGCTACCCGTCCGCCTCCCTGAACCTGCTGCTCACGCCGATCATGATGCTGCTGCTGTTCGTCTACATCTTCGGCGACGTGATGAGCGCGGGCATCGGCGGCGGCGCGGACCGCTCCGAGTACATCGCCTATATCGTCCCCGGCATCCTGATGATGACCATCGGCAGCACCGTGATCGGGGCCGCGGTGTACATCTCCATGGACATGAACGAGGGCCTCATCGCCCGCTTCCGTACGATGCCGGTCTACCGCGGCTCCGTGATCATCGGGCACGTCGTCGGCAGCGTGCTCCAGTCCCTGATCAGCGTGGTCCTCGTCGGTGCCGTCGGCGTGGCCATCGGATTCCGGTCCACGGACGCCACGGTCCTGGAGTGGCTGGCGGCGTTCGGACTGATCGCGCTGTTCGCCCTGGCCCTCACCTGGATCGCGGTCGGGATGGGGATGGCCAGCCCCAACCCCGAGGCGGCCAGCAACATGGCCATGCCGCTGATCCTGCTGCCGCTCATCTCAAGCGCCTTCATCCCGGCCGACACGATGCCGGGCTGGTTCCAGCCGATCGCCGAGTACCAGCCGTTCACCCCCGCCATCGAAACCCTCCGCGGACTGCTCCTCTCCACCCCCATCGGCAACAACGGCTGGCTCACCCTCGCCTGGTGCGTCGGCCTGACCGCCCTCGGCTACACCTGGTCGACGGCACAGTTCAACCGCGACGCGAAATGAGTGCGCGAGCCCACTCGAAGCAGGCGCCGACGCCGCGTCCTTGACCGACGACGGCAGCAACTTCTTCCCCGTCGGGCCGATGTGAATCCGGGTGTCCATCTGCGGCCGGCACGCGCGGCGTCCTTGAGCGCCGTCGTCCTGCGGTGCCGCACCGTGTGGTGCAGCCGCTCGTCGGCGCTCAGCAGCTCAAGCCCAGCCGGGAAGCGGAGGACGAAGCGAGAACCACCGCATGTTATGGTACTGAGTACCATTTAGAACTCAGTACCGAGGAGTCCGCCATGGACAGCCGGACCATCGTGTTGACCGGAGTGACCCGCGGATTCGGCCGCGAGTCCGTCGAACTGCTGATCCGGGAACGGCCGCAGGACCACTACGTCGTGCTGGCTCGCCGCGGCGGCGAACGCCTCGCTGCGGAACTCGCCAAGGCCACCGGCGCTTCCGGGGTCACAGGCGTGGACTGCGACCTCGCTTCGCTCGCCGAGATCAGGCGGGCGGTGGAGGAGGTTCTGCGTGGACTCGACGCCGGGTACCTGCCGCCGCTCGGTGGCTATCTCGGCAACGCCGGCCTGACGGTCACGACGACCGAGAAACGCACCACGGACGGGTACGAGATGACCTTCGGGGTCAATGTGCTGTCCCACTACCTGCTCCTCAGGGAGCTGCTGCCCCGGTTCACCGGTCCGGGCTGGATCGTGCTCACGTCGAGCGACTGCCACTTCGGGCAGTTCCGCTACACGCTCGGCGCCACGCCGCCGCCGCGCTGGGAGACACCGGAACGACTCGCCACGCCTCGTGCCGGTGGCGCACGGGAGGCCGGGCGGGCGTACGCGACCAGCAAACTCGGCGTCATCTACCTGACCCACGCGCTGGCCCGCCGTCTGCCCGACAGCGTCGGCGTCTACTCCTACAACCCGGCGCTCGTCGCGGGCACCGATTTCTTCCGCCACGCCCCGGGGCCCGTGCGGGGCGTGCTCAACGGATTCTTCCAGCTTCAGCGATTCCTCGGCCGGGGCATGACGCCGCGGCAGGCGGGCGCCCGGCTCACCGAGACGATCCTGACCGGGCTGACCGCCCGGACCGGGTCCTACCTCGATCGCGGCCGCAACGTCCCCTCGTCGCCGGAGTCGCACGACGAGGCCCGCGAGGAGGAGCTATGGCGCGAGGCCACCCGCCTCGTCGACGCTGACCGCCGGAAGGGACGGGCGGATATCCTGGCCGAATGAGCACGAACATTGGCCCGGTGGAGTCTTTGCGAGAACGCAAACGCCGCCAGACCCGGGAACGGATCATCGAGACGGCCTTCGCGCTCTTCATGGAGCGGGGGTTCGATGTCGTCACCGTGGACGAGATCGCCCAGCGGGCCGAGATCGGCCGCACCACCTTCTTCCGCTACTTCGGCGACAAGCAGGAAGTCGTCTTCTCCACCGAGGACGACTTCCTGCGCGCGCTCACCGCGGCCATGGACGATGCGCCCGCCGAGCCGCTCCAGGATCTCGCGCAGGCACTGGCCACGTCTCGGCGGCTGCTGCTCGTGCTCTGTACCGAGGCCGCCCGCAACCCCGCTCACTACGCGGTTTACCACCGTCTGGTCAAGCAGCACCCCGAGCTCGAAGACCGCCACACCCGCAAGACCCGGCACTACGCCGACCTCCTGGAGAAACACCTGATCGACCACGGCACCCCGCCGGCCACCGCCGTCCTCGCCGCCCAGTTGACCTTCGCCTGCTACCAGGTGGCGTGGCGTCTCGGCAGCCACGACGCGACGGCGGTGCTGCGCGAGGCGAATGACGCCTTCGACCTCCTGCTGGGCGCCACCGCCGCGTGACCGGCGGGCCGACCTTCACTCGGCCGGGGCATGCGCCACCTCGCAACGGGCTCCATCACCAGTCCAGCACTCGGGCAGATACCGTTCCCGATCAGTCACCCGACTTCTTGACCGACAACGGCAGCAACTTCTTCCCCGTGGGACCGATTTGAATGTGCGAGTCCAGCTGTAGCCAAACTCGGACGCCGGATCACGCCGAGTGATCTCGGGTTCTTCGACCACACCAAGACGACGCCACCCGAGCCGATCGGGTACCCGCGCGGTGTCCCGGACGTCCTGTCCATGCTTGACGGACTCGCCCAAGAGCGCGCCGACCACCCCGCTCCGGGGCAACTGATCGTCGCGGACGCCGACCTCAGCTCAGCCGTACTGTCATGGATGATCGCCCGCCCGGACGGCATCCAGGCAGACAGACCCGCTCACCAACGAGTCGGAACGCGCGACGTCCGAGCGATCAGAGACGCGGCCGGCACGTTCATGGCACTCGACTTCAAGTACGGCGGAGGCCACGGCCACAAGGCACTGCGCCACTACTTCCGCCACGAGGTACTGCCCCTCCTGAACGCGAGCTACAGCGAGAAGGTAGGCACCGCGTTATTCGGCGCCGCCGCGGAGGTCTGGAGCTGCCCCGGTCTGACAGACACCGATGGGCCCCGTGCCATGGCGTTGTTCTCAGCTCACGAAGCGCGAGCACTGGCGAACGCGGGAGACACACGCGGAGCCGGCCGGGCCATGAACGAGGCGGAACGCCATTTCGAGCGAGCGGATACCGTCGCCGACCCCGAGTGGCTGGTTACATGGACGCCGCAGAACTCGAAGGCGAGATCTGCCACTGCCTCCGCGACCTCAAACAGCGCCGGGAAGCCGTCGAATACGCCCAACGCGCCGTGGACAGCACCGACCCGAAGTACGCCCGCACCCTGGGCTTCTGCCGCATGGTGCTCGCTCAAAGCCACCTCCTGAACGGAGAACTAGAGGCAGCCGTCACGACCGCGAGCCTTGCAGTCGACGGTGGCGACTCCCTCCAGTCCACCCGCTTCCAGCGCTACGTGACCGACTTCCAGAACGAGGTCAGCGTGCATACGACGAACTCCACCGTGGCAGCCTTCAACGAGAAGGTACGGGACGCCCTTGCCCGCCTGGACGAGGACGACAAGTAGCAGCTACCAGGGCCGCCAGTCCCGGGGCGCATCGTCATCGCGCAGCCCCGCGATACGCCGGCGGTACTCGGCCGCGGTCTCCTCGTCCTCCCGCACGTTCTGCATGAGCCAGGTCGTCATGCCGAACTCCTGGATGCCACGCAGCGTCTCGTAACCGTGCCAGTCGTACAGGTCACGCCCGTACGCCGCTACGAAGTCGGCGTACTGCTCCTCCGTCTGCCGACCAAGACTATGGTGCTCCACCGACGTGACCATGAGATCCCACTCGGGATGGTCGTAGCAGAAGGCTTCGAAGTCGATCAGGATCACACGGCCCTGGTCATCCACCATGAGGTTCTGCACATGAGCGTCCCCGTGCACCGGCCCCTTGGGCGTCTCGAACCTCAGTTCCGCGTACTTGTCCTGTAGCTCCTGCCAACGCTTCCGCAAGAAGACCTTGTCATCATTCGGGATGACGGCACGGTCGACCCGCAGCTCTTGCTTGTCGAAGGGATCGAAAGACGGCAGCGAAAGCCCGTCCGGCACAGTCAGCGAGTGCAGATCCCGCAAGATCCCACCCAGCTCCCCGTACGTCGCTTTACGGTCCCCCTCAACGACCGGGTGCCAGAACGTCACCGGGTGACCATCGATCAAGAGAGGCTGCTCAAGATCCTCAACGATCCGAGCAGCCGAGAACTGTTCCTCCGCCAGCCACCGCGACACATCCACTTCGACGCGAGCCTTGGGCAACCACTCTTCCCCCCGCGCCACGCGCACGACCACCGGCACGGAGGCCAGCCGAAACAGCGCGTTCTCCCCGAGGCGGATCAGCTCTGCGCCTGTGTCATCGAGCCCCGCGGCCCGGCACGCGGCAGCCATCACCCGCGCAGCCCTCGCCGACGTGAACCCCTCTTCCGATCGAGCAGCGTCAACCGCCATGCCCGTACCAGCTCCCCTAGTCGCGCGCGATCAACCAGCGCACGCCCACGGGTGACCAACCCGACGCCCGCCAGACACGGCCTCGACCGTATCGGGGAGCTAGCAGGAATTCGAGAGCGAGCCCGTGCGGCAGTCGCCGCCGAGATCAGGCACGCTTGCGGTAGGGCGCCGCACGCCACCACCCGCAGGAAGGGTATTGAGACGACGAACCTCGATCGAACCGTGGAGTCCTCAGCTGACTCAGCACGCGCCGCACCACCGCCGCGTGCACCGGCACCGGTCGCTGTCCGGAGTCGGTCGCATTTTCAGAGCAGCCTTGTCGCATCGTCATCGCTGATCCTGTTATGCCGAAGTCAGCGCTCGTACCACCGTGCCAGCGCATCCCGGTGGGGCATCCTCGGAAGCGACAAATGGGCATTCACCACACCAACGCTTTAGGCCAGGCCCATCGGGGATGTGTGTACTTAGGCGTGAAGCGCCTCGCGTGATAGCAAGAACGTGTATGCCGCTTCAGCAGCCCTGCCAGCGACCGTCCCGGGCGGGGTGTAGGCGAAAAACTCCCCGGTCGTTCCGTGCTGCAGAATGCGGCCATTGTTGAGCACCGTGACGCTGTGGGCTTCCTCGGCGAGATCTGCGACGTCGTGCGTCGACAGAAGTATACGTACCCCTTCCGTGACCAGGCCGGAGAGAATGTCACGAAAGACGCGACGCTGATGAGGATCCATGCCAGCTGTAGGCTCGTCCAACAAAAGCACTTCAGAATTGTGCACGAGAGCTGCTGCCACTCCCACGCGCCTGAGTTGGCCACCTGACAGGTGGCTTGTCTTTTTGTCATTTTGGTCGGTAAGTCCCACACGACTCAGAGCTCTGCGCGCCTGACTCCACGCGTCTCGTCGATTCATGCCTTTTAGCCATCCGACGTAGGCGACGTACTCACGTGCGGTGAGGGTCGGCATGGAAATGATATCTTGCGGCATCCAAGCCACTGCTTGTCGGAATCCCTTGGTGCCTGCGTCCATCCCGCCCAGAGTGACAGTGCCGGAAGAAGGCCTTAGGACCGAAGCGGAGAGCTTGAGAAGAGTCGACTTCCCTGCTCCATTCGGACCGAGCAGCACGGTAAGGCCGTCGGGTACATGGTAGGTAAAGTCCTGCAAGATAGGGCTGCGCCGCCGGTAGCCATAGGTGCACGAGTCGAGTTTAAGGGTCACGAGATCTTCCTTGAGTTGTACAGATGCGCAAGAATTCCGATCGCGAAAATCAGAAATGCGGCGAAGGCTGCAAACAAGGTGCCAGCAGTCTCTGGAATGATCGTCCACGGGTAGGCGTCCCCCGTGGGCCTAAAACCAGCCATGACCACGCTGAGGGTCCACATAACGGGAACCAGGACGGCACGCTCCCCGAAGAACACCCGGCCGCACAGCATCAAGCCCGTCATGAAGACAAAATTTCGTCCCGTGATGTCGGCTTGCGAAGAACGAGTGATTTGGTGCACCAAAGCCCCGATCGCAACCGAGGAGACCGCAGTGATTAAAATTAGCCCAATGTCCATTCGAGCAACGACACGTACTGCGGAAATTTCAGCGGCCGCGATCCGCGACTCAAGACAGAAAGCCAAACCCGCCACGAGAGGAATCGGCGCGAAAAGAGACAGTGCTACCTGGTGGCTTCCGCCGAGAGATGGAAGAAAGACCGTCACATCCCCGACAAATGCGACGAGGCCAATGAAAGCCCCGAAAGAGGCGGGCAGCACAGTATGGGCGCGGCGCGTTTTCAACCAGAAGATCACCTGACACTCCCACCGCAGGCAGAGGTCAACGTGTTCTTGTACCAGGCCGTTTGCTTTGCAACCGGCTGCGTCAGGACGCTTTTCACTACACTCTGAATCTGCCTGTTAGCGCTTGTTTCTTGTGGCGACATGGCCTGCTCTGTCAGAAACTGGGAGTAGCGCTTCTGTTCTCCGACAACCGAGGCCACCCAGAGCATCGCAGCGTGAGCCGGGTCCGACTCGACGGTGCGGCAGGGGAAGCGCACGGCGGCCATGGCGGCCTGGTACCGAACGGTACCGCTCTCGGCTGCGGACGTCAGCGATATGTACCAGGTCGCATCTGTCGAACGACGGTATTCCCGGCCCTCACCGAGCCGATCCCGGATGACCTGAGGAGAAGCGGCCACACCCTCAGTCCGAAGGGTAGCCAGCGTCGCTAGCAACTCCTTCCGGACGGCGGGCAGCCTTGTTGAACTTGCTGTCGGCATGCAGATTCTCGGCGCCTGGCCAAGACAGGTGACAGGTGCCTGTCCCCCGACGAGGGCGGGGCTGTGGCCCCAGTCTGACGTGATGTGGTAGGCGGTCGAGGTTCCCAGGGCTGCTACGAAACAGGCAGCCAAGGCACGCGCGAGAAGGCTTCGTGTTGGCGTCCACAGAAGTGTTACACCGCCGGCGAGGCCGCCGGCAAAGAGGAGCGGTGCCACAATTGATGCGAAAGCGGGAACCTCGCCGAAGCTCAAATCAGCGTACTGACCTGATACGTGACGCAGCCAGTACGGGTCCACAGAGCGCGTAAACCCAACCAATACGAAGTCTACGATGGCTACGATCGGTACGGCGAACACGCGTGGTGTTCTTCGGCCGATGGCGAATCCAATTACGGCATGGGCGACACACAGACAGAGCGCCATGGCGGGCAGCCGAAGGCTGCCTAGCGTCGGAAATGTTGACGCACGGATCAGTGAGATCGCTGGCGGCACGAGAAGAATGACCCAAGAGGTCATGACAACCGGCAACAGGACGTTGGCCGCGATCCGAAACCGCGAACGGGCTGGGGCGAGTTGCCAAATACCGGCTGATGTCAGGCGCCCGCTTTCCCATGCGGCGAGAGCCGCCGTGATCGCGTAGGCAATCGCATAGAGCGTCACCAATGGGGCTGCCACAATGGAAGGCGCGTAACCGTGAAAGCTAGACGGTAACTGCTCTTCACCTGAAATATAATAAAAGGCCCCCAATAGGAAGACGAATGGGGATGCCCAGCGTAGACAGCCGGAACGCCAGCTAATAGAAAGTTTCATTGGAACTCTCGCTGAAATGCTGATCGGGCCCGCCAGGAGCGGCTTCACTCCGGGGGCCCGTATAAGCAGGGTATTAGTCGGCCTTGGTGGTGTCGACGCTGACGGACGATGCGTCGATGGTTGAGCCGGCGGTTGTAGATCCGCCGACCGACTGGATCCGGAAGTAGACAGACTTCATCCCTTCTCCCAGATCGGTCCATTCTCCGTTGCTCGTTCCGCCGTCGAAGCAAGCGGTGAAAGTCTTCGTGTCGTACTTATCATCGGGCAAGAGAGAGATGTCGTGCCAGATTGCAACGTCGGTTGCATTCTTGGCATCTGCATCCAGGTAGTGGAGTGTGCAGTTCGTGAACTTGATCTGCGAGTAGAGTTCGTCGTCCCAGCGGCGTGATTCGAATCCGGTGCCACCTCTGGTTATGGAACTCGTCCAGTTCGCCAATGCCTGGGGCGCCAGCGCCAGAAGCATGATTGAAGCCATGCCGGTTATAGATGCGGCTCGCATTTTTGCCTTCATTGAATCTCTCCCAAGTCTCTTGTGGCGAGACAGGGGAAGCGGCACACAAAAAGGTATGGCACGCCCCCCGGTTCTTTGTTCACGGACAGAGCTTGTGTGCCAACCCCCGTCCGCCGGCCTGACTTTACCTTGCAAACGGCTAGTGAAGCAATGATGAACGTTGCGTGACACCAAATTACGCAAATCGCATACTCGGAAACCTATCAAGGTCGACCTAGGAGATGTATGCCGTATGCGTGCAAAACCCTGGAATTGGCCGATTGAGATGCCTGAAATTTAGGGAATGGCTCGAATGGGTGTGATGTATCTGCTGCGGACCGGTGTCGCATGGCGTGATGTCCCCGCGGAGACGGTGGGCTGCTCCGGGGTGACGGCCTGGCGTCGGCTGCGGGATTGGACCGAGGCCGGCGTGTGGCCGCGCCTGCAGGCTGCCCTGCTGACCGGACTTCGCCGTGCCGGCCTGCTGGACCTGGACGACTGCTCCATGGACGGGTCGCACATCCGGGCCCTCAAAGGGGGATCACGTCGGCCCCTCACCAGCCGAACGCGCCCGCCCCGGCTCGAAGCACCGCCTAATCGTCGATCGCCACGGGACCCCGCTCGCCGTCACCCTCACCGGCGGCAACCGGCACAACGTCACCCAGCTCCTGCCGCTGCTGTGATGACTCCGGCTGATCCGGCGTGAACGGGCCAGGCCGACGACGTCCGCCAGTCGCACGAGTGAGGAGATCGCCGCCCTCATGGACTCATCAATCGCGTTCAGAGCGCGGACGTGACCGAGCACGAGGTCTCGCGCAGCTGCAACCTGTTCCATACGGCGTCATTCCCCTGGGCCCGTGACTGAAGGGACTGTTCCATGGGGCCGTCAGCGTCTCCGCAGGATTCTGAAACGATCAGTAAAAGGCCCTGCCGACAGGGCAGCAGCTCGACCCCGTAAAAGCCTGTCCTTCCTCCGACCTGCGGGAGCTGTTGAGGCTCCCATCGAGAATCGCCATCAGGGAGCGGCTACCCGACGGCGCGAGCGCTCGTAGACGGCCGCCCCGGGAACGCAAGTCCCTCAGATCCACTCCACCTCGGACTGGATACTCGGTGCGCCCCCAGGCGACGGCAGCGGCGTTCTCGGTACTTCCCGTACCTTCCGCTGCCGCTCCACGGTCACGCCGAGCGCGCCCAGCACCGCAGCCGCCTCTTCCTCTGTGGCATCCGCCACAGCCTCAGAGATGCGCCGCAACGCCTCACTCACCCCCGCCGCCCGTTTCAGCTGGTCGGAGGCTTCTTGACCGACAGCGGCAGCAACTTCTTCCCGCTGTCGCTCAGTTGTGGCCAGGTGTCGAACTGCGGACAAACCCCACAGTCAAAGCAAGGCGTCCACCGGCAGTCGTCGACCTCTGTTTCGTCGAGGGCGTCCTGCCAGTCCTCCCAGAGCCAGTCCTTGTCCAGGCCCGAGTCCAGGTGGTCCCAGGGGAGGACCTCCTCGTACGTGCGCTCACGGGTCGTGTACCAGGCGACGTCGACGCCGAAGGGGGCGAGGGCCTTGTCGGCGCAGGCCATCCAGCGGTCGTAGGAGAAGTGTTCGCGCCAGCCGTCGAAGCGGCCGCCGTCCTCGTAGACCGCGCGGATCACCGCGCCGATGCGGCGGTCGCCGCGGGAGAGCAGGCCCTCGACGATGCCGGGCTTGCCGTCGTGGTAGCGGAAGCCGATGGAACGGCCGTACTTCTTGTCGCCGCGGATCTTGTCCCGCAGTTTCTCCAGGCGGGCGTCGGTCTCCTCGGCGGAGAGCTGGGGCGCCCACTGGAAGGGGGTGTGCGGCTTGGGGACGAAACCGCCGATGGAGACCGTGCAGCGGATGTCGTTGGAGCCGGAGACCTCGCGGCCCTTCTGGATGACGCGGGTCGCCATGTCGGCGATCTGGAGGACGTCGTCGTCGGTCTCGGTCGGCAGGCCGCACATGAAGTACAGCTTGACCTGGCGCCAGCCGTTGCCGTACGCGGTGGCGACCGTGCGGATGAGGTCGTCCTCCGAGACCATCTTGTTGATGACCTTGCGGATGCGTTCCGAGCCGCCCTCCGGGGCGAAGGTCAGGCCCGAGCGGCGGCCGTTGCGGGTCAGTTCGTTGGCCAGGTCGATGTTGAAGGCGTCCACGCGGGTGGAGGGGAGGGACAGGCCGATCTTGTCCTCCTCGTAGCGGTCGGCGAGGCCCTTCGCGATGTCGCCGATCTCCGTGTGGTCGGCCGACGACAGCGACAGCAGGCCGACCTCCTCGAAGCCCGTCGCCTTCAGGCCCTTGTCGACCATGTCGCCGATGCCGGTGATGGAGCGCTCGCGGACCGGGCGGGTGATCATGCCGGCCTGGCAGAAGCGGCAGCCGCGGGTGCAGCCGCGGAAGATCTCGACCGACATGCGCTCGTGGACCGTCTCGGCGAGCGGCACCAGGGGCTGCTTGGGGTAGGGCCACTCGTCGAGGTCCATGACCGTGTGCTTGGCCACACGCCAGGGGACGCCCGACTTGTTGGGGACCACACGGGCGATACGGCCGTCGGCGAGGTACTCGACGTCGTAGAACGCCGGGATGTACACCCCGCCCGTCTTCGCGAGGCGGAAGAGGACCTCCTCGCGGCCACCGGGGCGGCCCTGAGCCTTCCACTCGCGGATGATCCGGGTCATGTCGAGCACGGCCTGCTCGCCGTCGCCGATGACGGCGGCGTCGATGAAGTCGGCGATCGGCTCCGGGTTGAAGGCCGCGTGGCCGCCGGCCAGGACGATCGGGTCGTCGACGGTGCGGTCCCGGGACCGGAGCGGGATGCCGGCCAGGTCCAGGGCCGTCAGCATGTTCGTGTAGCCCAGCTCGGTGGAGAAGGACAGGCCGAACACGTCGAAGGCGCGGACGGGCCGGTGGCTGTCCACGGTGAACTGCGGCACGCCGTGCTCGCGCATCAGCGCTTCCAGGTCCGGCCACACGCTGTAGGTGCGCTCGGCGAGGACGCCCTGCTGTTCGTTGAGGACCTCGTAGAGGATCATGACGCCCTGGTTGGGCAGGCCGACCTCGTACGCGTCCGGGTACATGAGCGCCCAGCGGACGTCGCAGGACTCCCACGGCTTGACCGTGGAATTGAGTTCTCCGCCGACGTACTGGATCGGCTTCTGCACATGCGGGAGCAGGGCTTCGAGCTGCGGGAACACAGACTCGGCGACGTGAGAGGCGGCTTCAGCAGGCATCTCGCGGGACCTTTGTGAGCTGACTGGGGGCACCCCCGGCCGGAGGCAGGGGGAGGGTGACCATCCAGCCTAACCCGCCCGGGGGCCTGCCTCGTACGCTCAGCCGAGCGCCGGGGTCCCGACCTCCTGCCAGGCCCCGGGCAGCTCGGCCTCGACCGCCGCGGCCCGCTGCTCCTCGCGCCCGTACAGCACGCCGTAGGTGAACGTGTTCTCCTCCGCGATGTGTGCCTCGGCGGACAGCTCGCGCAGGGCCTCGCGGGCCATGACGCTGTCCTGGTGGTCGCCGAGCAGGGTCTGCAGGGACTTCATGGCCTTGGTGAGGCCGGCGGCCGGGTCGCCGAGGGCCGGGGTGGCCGCCTCGGCCGCGTACCGGGTGCGCTTGGACTTCTTGCGGGCCTCGTGCAGCGCCACGTCGCGGTCGTGGCCGGGCGGCAGGCCGATCGCCTGCTCGACCAGCGCCGAGACCTTGGCGTAGTCCTTCCCCACGGCCTTGGCGATCACCTTCTTCGGTTTCCCGGCCGCGGCCGGCAGCAGCGGCGGGTCGGTGACGAGGGCGTCGAGGGTGTCGAGTAGGGTCAGATAGCGCTCGGAGTCGAGGACGCCGGTGAGCCGGCGGCGCGAGCCGCCGCGGCGGGCCTTCGCCCAGCTGCGCAGCCGGGTGCGGACGGGGCCGGAGACCAGGGTGCGGGGCAGTTCGCCGAGGGCGGCGGTGATGCGTTCGGTGAGGACCTCGCGGTCGCGGTCGACGCCCAGTTCGGCGGCGAGCCACTTCAGCTCGTCGCCTACGGGGTCGGTGACGGTGCGGTCGAGGACCTTGCCGTAGGAGCGGAAGGCGCTGCGCATGCGGCGGGTGGCGACGCGCATGCGGTGGACGGAGTCGTACTCGTCGCGCCGTACGGCCGGGTCCAGCTCGACGATCGCGTCGCGCTGGGCGCGGACGTAGGCGAGGACGTGGTCACCGGCGGTGACGGGTTCGGCGGGCGCGGGCGGCGGCTCGCGGTGACGGTCCGTGTCCGGCGGGGCGGTGGCGGCGAGGGCGCGGGCCAGTTTGGAGGGCATGGCGGAGGGGCGGACACCCGCTTTGCGCAGGCGCTTGTCGACCTTGTCGAGGAAGCGGGGGTCCACTCCTTCGGCGAGTTCCGCCTCGATCTCGGTCCACTGGGCGGTGCCGCCGTCGGCGGTGAGCCGTTCGGCCGTCACGGTGTCCACGCTGACCTCGGCGAGCAGTTGGCCGTCGGCGTCGACGAGGTGGCGCAGGTCGCGGGCGGAGCGCAGCCGGACCACGGGGACCAGGTCGGCGTCGCGGATCCGGGAGCGGGTCAGCGCGACGAGGGCGCGCGGCACGTGGTCGGAGAGCGGGGCGTGGATCTCGTCGCGGACGTCGGGGCCGACCGGGAGTTTGAGGTGCCAGCCGGCGTCGGTGCCGCCGGTGCGGCGGCGCAGGGTGACGGCGTGGGCGGCCAGGCGCTCGTCGGCGGTGTCGTAGTAGGTGGCGTCCAGCTGTACGACGCCCACGTCCAGGACGTCCGCCACCCCGGCGACGCCGGTCAGGTCGGGCAGGCCGCTCTCGTCGGATTCGTACTTGCGCTCGATCTCGCGCTTCGTATCCGCCATGCATCGAATCTAGTAGCAGCCGGGACATGATGGCAGGGCCGACGTGAGGTGAATGGCGGGAAAACCCCCGCCATCACTCGTGTGAACGTCCTGGAGTGGACGGCCGTGGTCAGGCGGACATCGGGCGCTGCACCCGGATCGACTGCAACAGCCCCACCGCCACCCACACCGCGAACATCGACGTACCGCCATACGACACGAACGGCAGGGGCAGGCCGGTGACCGGCATGATGCCGAGGGTCATCCCGACGTTCTCGAACGCCTGGAAGGCGAACCAGGCGACGATCCCGGCGGCGACGATCGTGCCGTACAGCTCGGTCGTCTCGCGGGCGATCCGGCAGGCACGCCACAGCACCACGCCGAGCAGCAGGATTATCAGGCCCGCGCCGACGAAGCCCAGTTCCTCACCGGCGACCGTGAAGACGAAGTCCGTCTGCTGCTCCGGCACGAACTGGCCGGTGGTCTGCGAGCCGTGGAACAGCCCGGAGCCGGTGAGTCCGCCCGAGCCGATGGCGATGCGGGCCTGGTTGGTGTTGTAGCCGACGCCGGCCGGGTCGAGGCTCGGGTTGGCGAAGGCGGCGAACCGGTTGATCTGGTAATCGTCCAGGATGTGCAGCTGCCACACGGCGACCGCGCCGAGGGCGCCCGTGCCGAGCAGGCCGAACACCCAGCGGTTGGAGGCGCCGGAGGCGAGCAGCACGCCCAGCACGATGATCACCATCACCATGACCGAACCGAGGTCGGGCATGAGCAGCACGATCAGGATCGGTACGGCGGCCAGCCCCAGGGACTGCAGGACCGTCCGGTGGTCCGGGTACGTCCTGTCGCCCGCGTCGACCCGGGTGGCGAGCAGCATCGCCATGCCCAGGATGATCGTGATCTTCACGAACTCGGACGGCTGGAGCGAGAAGCCGCCGCCGAGCACGATCCACGAGTGGGCGCCGTTGACGGTGGAGCCGAGCGGGGTGAGCACCAGCAGGACGCCGAGGAGCGAGAGGCCGTAGAGGATCGGCACGGCGTTGCGCAGGGTGCGGTGGCCGATCCAGACCGTGGCCATCATCAGGGCGAGCCCGATGCCGGTGTTCATGAGGTGGCGGATGAGGAAGTAGTACTGGTCGCCCTGGTTGATCTCGGTGCGGTTGCGGGTCGCCGAGTAGACCAGCACCGAGCCCAGCAGGGACAGGGCGAGGGCGGCGAGCAGTATCGGCCAGTCGAGGCGGCGGGCCAGCGAGTCACGGGCGAAGACGCGGGTCCAGCCGGCCCGTTCGGGACCGTACCCGGAGACGGAGAATCCCCTCGCGCCGGTCATGTGAGCATCCTCCGGCTTCCCCGGCCGCGCGGCTTACGGCTGCTTCGGCGGCGTGGCCTTCTGCGGGTGTTGCTGTTGCCCGTGCCGGGCGAGGTGGTCGCCGGGGGCAGGGTGCCGTCGGCGCCCGACCCCGACGGCGACGGGGTGACCTGGAGGTCCTTGGCCGGGTCGGAGGAGATCTTCGGGGCCTTGATGGTGCCGTCCGTGCGGACCTGCGGCAGTCCCTTCTCCGGGGTGGGCAGCAGCGCCTTCTTGTTGTTGATCGAGCCGTCCGGCTGGACGCCGTAGAGCGCGTTGTAGATGCCGCGCACGGCCTCACCGGAGGCGCCGGAACCCGTACCGGCCTGGGAGATGGTCATGATGACCGTGTAGTCCTTGGAGTACGTGGCGAGCCAGGACGTGGTCTGCTTGCCGTAGACCTCGGCGGTACCGGTCTTGGCGTGCAGCGGGATCTTGTTCTGCGGCCAGCCGCCGAACTTCCAGGCGGCGGTACCGCGGGTGACCACGCCCGCGAGGGCGTCGTCCATGCCCTTGAGGGTCGCCTGGTCGACCGGGAGCCTGCCCTTCGCCTTGGGCTTGATCTCCTGGACGGTCTTGCCGTCGGGGCTGATGACGGCCTTGCCGATGGTCGGCTGGTACATGGTGCCGCCGTTGGCGAGGGCACCGTAGATCGCGGCCTCCTGGATCGGGGTGACGAGGGTGTCGCCCTGGCCGATGGAGTAGTTGATCTCGTCACCCTCGCGCATCCTGTTGCCTTCGAGGCAGTTCTCGTACGCGATCTTCTCGACGTAGCTGCCGTCCTTCTTGCCGGACTTGCACCAGGCGTCCTTGTTGGCGTCCCAGTAGTTCTGCTTCCACTGGCGGTCGGGGACGCGGCCGGTGACCTCGTTGGGGAGGTCGACGCCGGTCTCCTTGCCGAGGCCGAACTGGTGGGCGGCCTTGAAGAAGTAGTCCTTCGGCTGGCCCTTCTTGGGGTTGATGCCGCCGTCCTTCTTCCACTCGTTGTCGGCGAGGCCGTAGAAGACGGTGTCGCAGGAGACCTCAAGGGCCCGGCCGAGCGAGATGGGACCGAAGTTCTCGCCCTCGAAGTTCTTGAAGACCTGGTTGCCGACGGTGTACGAGCTGGTGCAGGGGTAGCCGCCGTCCCACTTGTAGCCTGCCTCGACCGCGGCGGCCGTGGAGACCACCTTGAACGTCGAACCCGGCGCGGACTGACCCTGTATGGCCCGGTTCAGCAGCGGGTAGTCGGAGTTCTTCCCGGTGAGCGCCTCGTAGTCCTTGGCGGAGATCCCGCCGACCCACACGTTCGGGTCGTACGTCGGGGCGGACGCCATGGCGACGATCCGGCCGGTGTTGGCCTCCATCACGACGACGGCGCCGGAGTCCGCCTTGTAGTTCTCGCCGGTGATCTTGTCGAACTGCTTGCGGGCGGTCTTCATCGCCTTGTCCAGCTCGTACTCGGCGACCCGCTGCACCCGGGAGTCGATGCTGGTCACCAGGTTCGAACCGGGCTCGGCCGGGTCGGACTTGCCCTGGCCGATGACCCGGCCGAGGTTGTCGACCTCGTAGCGGGTGACGCCGGCCTTGCCGCGCAGTTCCTTGTCGTACTCGCGTTCCAGACCGCTGCGGCCCACCATGTCGGAGCGCAGATACGGCGAGTCGGTGTCCTGCGCCTGCTGGATCTCGTCGTCCGTGACCGGGGAGAGGTAGCCGAGCACCTGGGCGGTGTTGGCCTTGCCGGGGCCCGGGTAGCGGCGCACGGCCTCCGGCTCGGCGGTGATGCCGGGGAAGTCCTCGGACCGCTCACGGATCTGGAGGGCCTGTTTGGCGGTGGCCTCGTCGGTGATCGGGATCGGCTGGTACGGCGAGCCGTTCCAGCACGGCTGCGGGGTCTCGGCGTCGCAGAGCCGGACCTTGGCCATGGCGTCCTCGGGCTTCATGCCGAGCACGCCGGCCAGCTTGGTGAGGACCGCCTTGCCGTCGTCCTTCTGCTTGAGCAGGTCGGTGCGGGAGGCGGAGACGACCAGCCGGGTCTCGTTGTCGGCGATCGGCACTCCGCGCGCGTCCAGGATCGCGCCACGTACGGCGGGTTCGACGACCTGCTGGACGTGGTTGCCGGAGGCTTCCCTGGCGTAGGCGGCACCCTCGCGGATCTGCAGGTACCACAGCCGGCCGCCGAGCGTGCCGAGCAGGGAGAGGACGAGGATCTGGATGACGACGAGCCGGATCTGGACCCTCGGGGTACGTCCGGTCTCCGGAATATTAGTCATGGGCGAAGCCCATTCGGCTGAGGGTGGTGGCGGGCGACGGGCGGGCATTGGTCATGGGCGAAGCCCATTCTTCTCAGGTCGGTGGTGCGGGGCGGGCGGGTGTGGGGCACTGCGGTTGCCGCTCCCTGCGCGTGTGTCTGTGTCATATCCGACGAAGCTGTGTGTGGCCGTCCTGAACTCCCGCGTGGTCACAGCCGCTTGACCCCCTTGATGCGGGTGACGCGGGTGGTGCGGGTGCGGGCCTTGGCCTTCAGGCGGGTGACGCCACCACGCCGGCCGCCGATGCGCAGCCCCGTCCCGGAGGAGAGCCAGCCGGAGGAGATGTCCGTGCCCTTGACCGCGGAACTGGGCTCGGCGAGCGGATCGTTCTCCGCGCGGCGGGCCAGGGCCATGATTCCGGGCACGACGAACGGCGCCAGCAGCAGGTCGTAGAGGGCGGCGGTGAACAGCAGGCCGCCGAGGCCGACATGGCGGGCCGCGGTGTCGCCGACGAGGGCGCCGACGCCCGCGTACAGCAGGGTCGAGCCGACCGCGGCGACGATCACCACGAGCATGGGGCCGGTGACCGACTTGAGCCGGCCGTTGCCGGGCCTGGCGAGTCCGACGAGGTAGCCGACGACGCACAGCACCAGGGCGTAGCGGCCGGCGGCGTGGTCGGCGGGCGGGGCGAGGTCGGCGAGCAGCCCGGCGCCGAAGCCGATGAGGGCGCCGCCCACGTGGCCGTACACCAGGGCCAGGGCGACGACGGTGAGCAGCAGCAGGTCGGGGACGGCGCCCGGCAGGTGGAGCCGGGCGAGGACGCTCACCTGGAGCACCAGGGCGACGACGATCAGGGCGGTGGAGAGCAGGATCCGGTTGACGCGCATGGGGGATTCAGCTCCTACTGCTGCTGATCGGTCGTGTCGGTCTGTGCCTGGTCGGTCGTGTCCGGCCGTGGCGGTGGGCTCGCGTCGGACTGGCCGGTGGTGTCGGACTGGCCGGTGGTGTCGGACTGCTGCCGGCCGAAGCCGTCGCCGGCGTTCGCGGACGGGGTGACCGTCACGGTGACCGTCGGGGTCGGGGTCGGCTTGGGCTTGGCCGGGAGCACCTCGTCGCGCGGGTCCTTCTTCGGGGCCTGGACGACGACACCGATGATGTCGAGCTTGGAGAAGCTGACGTACGGCGTGACGTACAGGGTGCGGGTCAGGCCGCCGCCGGAGGGGTCGACGCGGGAGACGACGCCGACGGGCACGCCCGGCACGAACGGCCGGTCGGCCTCCGAACCGAAGGTGACGAGCCGGTCCCCCTTCTTCACCTCCGCCTTGCCGTTGAGGAGTTCGACGCGCAGCGGCCGGTCGCCCTGCCCGGAGGCGAAGCCGAGTTCGTCGCTGCCCTCCATCCGCGTGCCGACGGTGAAGTCGGGGTCGCTGGCGAGCAGCACGGTGGAGGTGTCGGGTCCGACGGTGGTGACGCGCCCGACGAGTCCGTCGCCGTTGAGCACGGTCATGTCGCGCTTGATGCCGTCATTGGCACCGATGTCGATGGTGATGGTCCAGGAGAAGCCCTGGGCCGCTCCTATCCCGATGACCTCGGCGCCCTTGATGCCGTACTGCCCCTCGCCCGCGATCTTCAGCATCTTGTCGAGTTGGGCGAGCCGGCTGCGGTTGCGGTCGTCGCTGCCGAGCTTCGCCTTGAGAGCCGCGTTCTCCTTCTCCAGCCGGGCGAGCCGGTCGTGCCGCTCACCGGAGTCCCGGACGGCGGAGACGGCGTTGCCGACGGGATCGACCGCGGAGGACACCCCGTCCTCGATCGGTCCGAAGACCGCGGCGGCGGCCTGCCGGGCGCCGTCGACCGGGGAGTCCTGGCCGCCGCGGATGTCCACCGTGATCAGCGCGAACGCGACGGCGATCAGCAGCACCAGGAGCAGCCGGCTCTCTTTCGTGTCCCTCACGTGCGGCGGCCGTGCCCTTCTTCGTAGGAATTCGGGGGTGGCCCCCTCGGAGCGCGAACCCTGAGCGCAGTCCCTGGGGGCCCGATTGCGGGAGGTCGTGCCTCTATGTCAACGACCCGCCGTACGAGAGGGGATCGTCTCGTACGGCGGGGTCGAAGAGTTGTGTCATCTGCGCGGCTGTGCGTCCAGCACCTGCTGGAGCGCCTCGAACTCCTCCACGCACTTGCCGGAGCCCAGCGCCACGCTGTCCAGGGGGTCCTCGGCGATGTGGATCGGCATGCCGGTCTCCCGGCGCAGCCGCTCGTCGAGACCGCGCAGCAGGGCGCCGCCGCCGGTCAGGACGATTCCGCGGTCCATGATGTCGCCGGACAGCTCCGGCGGGCACTTGTCGAGGGTCGTCTTGACGGCGTCGACGATCGCGTTGACGGGTTCCTCGATCGCCTTGCGTACTTCGGCGGCGGAGATGACGACCGTCTTGGGCAGTCCGGAGACGAGGTCCCGGCCGCGGATCTCGGTGTGTTCGTCAGCGTCGAGGTCGTACGCCGAACCGATCGTGATCTTGATCTGTTCGGCCGTCCGCTCACCGAGGAGGAGCGAGTACTCCTTCTTGATGTGCTGGATGATCGCGTTGTCCAGCTCGTCGCCCGCGACGCGGATGGACTGGGCGGTGACGATGCCGCCGAGCGAGATGACCGCGACCTCCGTGGTGCCGCCGCCGATGTCCACCACCATGTTGCCCGTGGCCTCGTGGACCGGCAGGCCGGAGCCGATGGCGGCGGCCATGGGCTCCTCGATGATGTGCACCTGGCGGGCGCCGGCCTGGGACGACGCCTCGATGACGGCGCGGCGTTCGACGCCGGTGATGCCCGAGGGCACGCAGACGACGACCCGCGGCCGGGCGAGATACCGCCGCTTGTGGATCTTCAGGATGAAGTAGCGGAGCATCCGCTCGGTGATCTCGAAGTCGGCGATGACGCCGTCCTTCAGCGGGCGCACGGCGACGATGTTGCCCGGCGTCCGCCCGATCATCTTCTTCGCTTCGGCACCGACCGCGAGGATGCCACCGGTGTTGGTGTTGATCGCGACCACGGACGGCTCGTTGAGTACGATCCCGCGACCCCTGACGTACACCAGCGTGTTGGCGGTCCCGAGGTCGACAGCCATGTCACGGCCGATGAACGACATTGAGTTCCCCATCAGGATTCGACTGGCCTTCCTGGGAGCTTTTGAGGGCATTTCAGGTCGGCGAAGTGGGTTGCTGTGACGTGAAGGCTTCCATGGTAGACGCGCCTGCACGAACACTGCGCGAGGGTCTTCGCCATTGTCAGCATGTGCGTAGCCGCCTCGCGTGTGGAGACGGCCCAACGGGGGCACTCGTTCCCCCGATCGACACGCCTATGCCGGGTGGCAGGCCGAAAATGTACGTCCACCACAGCTCAGCCCGGCAGTCGTGCTGACGGTTCCTCAGAAAAAGCCACGAAACATCCTCGCCGGACACCCGCGCCCGGAACCGGCCGGGGAACGGCCGGTGGTGCCGTCCGCGGTACGCCACCCGGTGGTACACCGTCCGGCGGCACGCCGCGCCGGACGGTGGACCGGATGGCGGTACGCCGCGCCGGACGGTGGACCGGATGGCGGTACGCCGCGCCGGACGGTGGACCGGATGGCGGTACGCCGCCCCGGCGCCGGCCGGGCCCGGGGGCGGGTGGCCGGGGCGGGCGGACCCGCGGGAGCCGGAACGGTCAGGCGCGGTCCGAGAAGAAGATCTTGATCTCGCGCTCGGCGGACTCCTCCGAGTCGGACGCGTGGATCAGGTTCTCGCGGACGATGACGCCGTAGTCGCCGCGGATGGAGCCGGGCGCCGCCGCGATCGGGTCGGTGGGGCCGGCCAGCGCGCGCAGCCCCTCGATCACCCGCTCGCCCTCGACGATCAGCGCCACGACCGGGCCGGAGGCCATGAACTCGACCAGCGGCTCGTAGAAGGGCTTGCCCTTGTGCTCGCCGTAGTGCTGCTCCAGCGTCTCGTGGTCCAGGGTGCGCAGTTCCAGCGCGGTGATCCGCCAGCCCGCCTTGCGCTCGATACGGCTGATGATCTCGCCGGTCAGGCCACGGCGGACGGCGTCGGGCTTGAGAAGGACGAGAGTGCGCTGGGTCACAGGAGGGCTCCTTGGTACGGACGGGTGCGGTGGGATGGGTGGGATGAGGTTACAGGGCGTGTCTGGGCGCCGCTCACACAGCGTCAGCTCCGGAGGCGCCCGCGGCTCCCGCGGCCCCGGCCTGCGCGGCCTGCGCGGCGAACCTCGCCTTCGCCTCGTCGATCTTCCGCCCGAAGTGCACGGACGCCCACCACAGCGCCCCGAACATCACGCCCAGGACGAACATCGTCGGGACGACGAAACCGGAGGCGACCAGCGCGATCTGCAACGCCCAGCCGAACACCACGCCGCCCGGCCGGGTCACCACGCCGCACAGCAGCAGGCACAGGACCATGGCGATCCCGCTGACCGTCCACACCGTCGACGTGGACAGGTCCGGGTCCTTCATCGCGACGAGTCCGGCGAAGCCGATGACGAAGAACTCGCCGATCAGGGTGGAGGAGCAGAGCGTACGCATCGGGTTCTCAGCCCTTTCCGAGCAGCAGTCGGGCCTCGCCGACGGTGATGACCGAGCCCGTGACCAGTACGCCGCCGCCCGCGAACTCGCCCTCCTCCTCGGCCAGGGTGATCGCGGCCTCCAGCGCGTCCGGCAGCCGTGGCTCCACCTGGACCCGCTCGTCCCCGAACACCTCCACGGCGAGCGCGGCCAACTCGTCCGCGTCCATCGCGCGGTGGCTGGAGTTCTGGGTGACGACGACCTCGGCGAAGATCGGCTCGAAGGCTTCCAGCAGCCCGCGGACGTCCTTGTCGCCGCTGACGCCGACCACGCCGATCAGCCGGCTGAAGTCGAACGCCTCCGTCACCGCCTCGGCCGTGGCCCGCGCGCCCGCCGGGTTGTGCGCCGCGTCCAGGACGACGGTCGGGGAGCGCCGTACGATCTCCAGCCGGCCCGGCGAGGAGACGGCCGCGAACGCCTTGCGGACCGTGTCGAGGTCCAGTGTCCGGGCGTGCTCCGCGCCGACCCCGAAGAACGCCTCCACCGCCGCCAGCGCGACGGCCGCGTTGTGCGCCTGGTGGGCGCCGTGCAGCGGGAGGTAGATCTCCGGATACTCGCCGCCCAGGCCGCGCAGGGTCATCAGTTGACCGCCGACCGCGACCTGCCGGGCCACCAGGCCGAACTCCAGGCCCTCCCGGGCCACCGTGGCGTCGGCCTCCACGGCCTTCTTCAGCAGTACCTGCGCGGCGTCCACCGGCTGCTGCGCCATGATCACGGTCGCGCCGCGCTTGATGATCCCGGCCTTCTCGGTGGCGATCTCCGCGTGCGTGCCGCCGAGCCGGTCGGTGTGGTCCAGGTCGATGGGCGTGACCACGGCGACGTCCCCGTCGATCACGTTCGTCGCGTCCCAGCTGCCGCCCATGCCGACCTCGACGACGGCCACGTCGACCGGCGCGTCCGCGAAGGCGGCGTACGCCATGCCGGTCAGCACCTCGAAGAAGGAGAGCCGGTACTCCTGCTGGGCGTCGACCATCTCGATGTACGGCTTGATGTCGCGGTACGTCTCGACGAAGCGCTCGGCGGAGATCGGGGCGCCGTCGAGGCTGATCCGCTCGGTGATCGACTGGACGTGCGGCGAGGTGTAGCGGCCGGTGCGCAGCTCGAAGGCGCCGAACAGCGCCTCGATCATGCGGGCCGTGGACGTCTTGCCGTTCGTCCCGGTGATGTGGATCGACGGGTAGGCCCGCTGGGGCTCCCCGAGGACGTCCACGAGCGCGGCGATCCGGGTGACGGACGGCTCCAGCTTGGTCTCGCCCCAGCGGCCGGCCAGCTCCGCCTCGACCTCGCGCAGGGCCTTGTCGGCCTCGGGGTCCGCGGGCCGGGCGGGCACGTCGGCCTGTGCCCGGCCGCCCTGGGTACGCAGGGTGCGGCTGCCGGCCTCGATCGCCGCGAGGTCGGGGTCGCGGTCGGTCTCGGCGGCGACGATGTCGTCGAACGGATCGCTTTCACTCACAGCGCCCAGTCTAGAGCGGTGCCCGTCGAGCCCGGAGACGGGAGTGGCCGGTCCCGGCGGACGGTCCCTGCGGGCGGGTGGGCCGGTCCCGGCGGGCGGGTGCGGGACCCCTCACGCGCGTCGGGCCGCCCGCGCCCCGCGTCGCGCGTCATGGACGCCCGGAGCCGAAGGGCTCCGGGCGTCCGTACCTGCCCCCCTATCGCGTGCCGGGGGTATCGGCTCCTACGCCTGCGGCAGGCGCTCCAGCTGGGTGGTGATCCGGGCGATGTCCTCGTCGGCCTTGGCCAGCCGTCCCCGGATGCCCGCCACCACGTGGTCCGGCGCCTTGCCGAGGAACGCCTCGTTGCCCAGCTTGGCCTGCGCCTGCTGCCGCTCCTTCTCCGCGGCGGCGAGGTCCTTGGCGAGGCGCTTGCGCTCGGCGGCCACGTCGATCGTGCCGGAGAGGTCGAGCGCGACCTCCGCGCCCTCGACCGGCAGGGTCGCCGTGGCGGTGAAGGCGTCGCCCTCCGGCTGGAGGCGCAGCAGTTGCCGGATGGCGGGCTCGTGCGGGGCCAGCGCCGTCCCGTCCAGCGTGAGCCGGGCCGGGACCCGCTGGCCCGGCTGGAGGCCCTGGTCGGCGCGGAACCGGCGGACCTCGGTGATGACGGACTGGAGGATCTCGATCTCCCGCTCGGCGGCGGCGTCCCGGAAGCCGCCCGGGGCGTCGGCCCCGGGAACGGACACGGCCCGCGGCCAGTCGGCGACGACCACCGACTTCCCGCCGGTGAGCGTGGTCCACAGGGTCTCGGTGACGAACGGGACCACCGGGTGCAGCAGCTTCAGGGTGACGTCCAGGACCTCGCCGAGGACGCGCCTGCTGACCTCGGCCGGCTCGCCGCCCGCCTGGAAGGTGGTCTTGGACAGCTCGACGTACCAGTCGAAGACCTCGTCCCAGGCGAAGTGGAACAGCGCGTCGGACAGCTTGGCGAACTGGAAGTCGTCGTAGTACGCGTCGACTTCGGCGACGACCGAGTTCAGCCGGGAGAGGATCCAGCGGTCCGTCGCCGACATCCGCGACGCGTCGGGCAGCGGGCCCTCGACCGTGGCGCCGTTCATCAGCGCGAAGCGGGTCGCGTTCCAGATCTTGTTGGCGAAGTTGCGGGAGCCCTGGACCCAGTCCTCGCCGATCGGCACGTCGGCGCCGGGGTTGGCGCCCTTGGCGAGGGTGAAGCGGACCGCGTCGGAGCCGTACTTGTCCATCCAGTCCAGCGGGTCGACCGCGTTGCCGAAGGACTTCGACATCTTCTTGCCGAACTCGTCGCGGACCAGTCCGGTGAGGGCGATGGTGTGGAAGGGGACCTCGCCGTCCATGGCGTACAGACCGAACATCATCATCCGGGCGACCCAGAAGAAGATGATGTCGTGGCCGGTGAGCAGGACGTCGGTCGGGTAGAACTTCGCGAGGTCCGGGGTCTTCTCCGGCCAGCCGAGCGTGGAGAACGGCCACAGGCCGGAGGAGAACCAGGTGTCCAGGACGTCGGGGTCCTGGGTCCAGCCCTCGCCGGTGGGCGGCTCCTCGTCGGGGCCGACGCAGACGACCTCGCCGTCCGGCCCGTACCAGATCGGGATGCGGTGGCCCCACCACAGCTGGCGCGAGATGCACCAGTCGTGCATGTTGTCGACCCAGTCGAAGTAGCGCTTCGACATCTCCTCGGGGTGGATCCGCACCCGGCCGTCGCGGACCGCGTCGCCGGCGGCCTTGGCGAGCGGGCCGACCTTGACCCACCACTGCATCGACAGGCGGGGCTCGACCGTGGTCTCGCAGCGCGAGCAGTGGCCGACGGAGTGCATGTAGGGGCGCTTCTCGGCGACGATGCGCCCCTGTTCCCGCAGGGCGCCGACGACGGCCGAGCGGGCCTCGAAGCGGTCCAGGCCGAGGAAGGGGCCGTGGACGGTGATGACCCCGTGCTCGTCCATGATCGTCAGGGCCGGCAGGCCGTGGCGCTGGCCGATCGCGAAGTCGTTGGGGTCGTGCGCCGGGGTCACCTTGACGGCGCCGGTGCCGAACTCCGGGTCGACATGGGTGTCCGCGACGACGGGGATCCTACGGTCCGTCAGCGGCAGCTTGATCTCCTTGCCGACCAGGTGCCGGTAGCGCTCGTCGTCGGGGTGGACCGCGACGGCGGTGTCGCCGAGCATCGTCTCCGCGCGCGTGGTGGCGACGACGAGGCTGTCCTCACCCTCGCCGTAGCGGATGGAGACCAGTTCGCCGGCGTCCTCCTGGTACTCCACCTCGATGTCCGAGATGGCGGTCAGACAGCGCGGGCACCAGTTGATGATCCGCTCGGCGCGGTAGATCAACTCGTCCTCGTAGAGGCGCTTGAAAATGGTGAGGACGGCCTTGGACAGGCCCTCGTCCATCGTGAAGCGCTCGCGGGACCAGGCGACGCCGTCGCCGAGGCGGCGCATCTGGCCGAGGATCTTGCCCCCGTACTCGTCCTTCCACTGCCAGACCCGCTCGACGAACTCCTCGCGGCCCAGGTCGTGGCGGGACTTGCCCTCCTCGGCGAGCTGCTGCTCGACCTTGTTCTGGGTGGCGATGCCGGCGTGGTCCATGCCGGGCAGCCACAACGCCTCGTACCCCTGCATGCGCCTGCGACGGGTGAGGGCGTCCATGAGCGTGTGCTGGAAGGCGTGGCCCAGGTGGAGTGAGCCGGTGACGTTCGGCGGCGGGATGACGATGGTGTACGGCGGCTTGTCGCTCTTCGCGTCCGCCTCGAAGTAACCCCGCTCTACCCAGCGCTCGTACAGCGGGCCCTCTACGTCGGCCGGCGCGTACTGGGTCGGCAGTTCGGTGCTGGGCGCTGGTGGCTGCTGCTGAGCGTTCTCGGTCACGGGGGCCAGTTTAGAGGTGCCGCGGCCCAGTCCCGAAACGCCGTTGTTCTGTAACGGTACGGCCCCTGCTGCCGTGAGCTTCCGGTGGCTGAGCAAGGATGTCAGGAACACATAAGTATGCGAGGGGGACCCCAGAGATGAGCCACAACCAGCCGGGCCCGTACGGTGACGGCGGGCCGCAGCAGCCTGGACCGTACGGCCAGCCGGGTCCCTACGGCCAGCCGCCGCAGGCGCCCCCGCCCGGCTACGGCTACCCCCAGCAGCCGCCGGCACCGCCGCAGCAGCCCGGCTACGGCCAGCCGCCGCAGGCTCCTCCCCCGCAGCCCGGCTACGGTCAGCCGCCGCAGCCCCCGGCGGCCCAGCCCGGTTACGGCTATCCGCAGCAGAGTCCGCCGCCCCAGCCGGGCTACGGCTATCCGCAGCAGGGCGGCGTTCCCCCGCAGCAGACCCCCTACGGACAACAGCCCTACGGCCAGCCCTTCGGTGCCCCGCAGCCCCCGGTCCCCGGGGGCGGCAAGAAGAAGACGGGCCTGATCATCGGCGCGGTGGCCGTGCTGGTGGCGGTCGCGGTCGGCGCCTTCTTCGTGATCGGCGGGGGCGGCGGCAGCGGTTCGGACGTCGCGGACGACGGGCCGCACAAGTTGATCACGCCGGACACCGTGCTCACCGAGTACAAGAAGTCCGACAGCGACAGCGACACGATGTCGAAGGACGACCTGAAGGACGCCGAGTCGTGGGGCGTGCAGAACCCCAAGGACGTCAGCGCCTCCTACCAGGTGGAGGACGAGAGCAACCCGCTGGGCGGCAAGTTGATCTCCTTCGGCGGCGTCTACGGGTCGATCGACGACCCGGAGAAGGCCCTGGACGGTCTCTTCGCCTCCATGAAGAAGGACTCCGGGAACAACGAGGTCACCTTCCAGGGAAGCCCCAAGGAGTACCAGCCGGGTTCGCTGGACGGCGGGATCCTCAAGTGCCAGGCCGCAAGCATCGACAACTCCTCCGACGCCTCGGCGGGCATGGCGAAGACCATGAACGTGACGTACTGCGCGTGGAGTGACCACAGCACCATCGGTTTCGTGATGCCCATGGAGCTGGCGGACATCGCCTCGGGCAAGGCCGCCGACCCGTCGGCCGCGGCCGAGACGACAGCCAAGCTCCGCAAGGAAGTACGCGTCAAGGGCTGACGCCGCCGCTCCCCCGGGACCACGCGGTGGCGCGCACGGCCTCCTACGCGAGTCCCGGAACCCCGGTACGCGAAGGCGCCGTACGCGAAGGCGCCGTACGCGAAAGCCCCGGTCCGTCGACCGGGGCTTTCGTGCGTGTGCGGGGTCGTGCGCGGTGCGCGGGTTATGCCGTCTTCTGCTCACCCGGGCCCCGTCCGCGGGCGTCGCGCGGGATCAGGGTCGGGTTGACGTTCGACAGGACGACGTCCGCCGTGATGACGACGCGGGCCACGTCCTTGCGGGACGGCACCTCGTACATCACCGCTTGCAGGACCTCCTCCATGATGGCGCGCAGGCCGCGGGCGCCGGTCTGCCGCAGGATCGCCTGGTCGGCGATGGCCTCCAGCGCCTCGCGCTCGAAGTCCAGTTCCACACCGTCGAGTTCGAACAGCCGCTGGTACTGCTTCACCAGGGCGTTACGCGGCTCGACGAGGATCTGGAGCAGGGCCTTGCGGTCCAGGTTGTGGACCGAGGTGATGACCGGGAGCCGGCCGATGAACTCGGGGATCATGCCGAACTTGACCAGGTCCTCCGGCATGACGTCCTCGAAGACGTCCTTGGACTCCAGCTCGCGCTTGGAGCGGATCGTCGCGCCGAAACCGATGCCCTTGGCGCCGGCCCGACCCTCGATGATCTTCTCCAGACCCGCGAAGGCGCCGCCCACGATGAACAGCACGTTCGTCGTGTCGATCTGGATGAACTCCTGGTGCGGGTGCTTGCGGCCGCCCTGCGGCGGGACCGAGGCCGTGGTGCCCTCAAGGATCTTCAGCAGGGCCTGCTGGACGCCCTCGCCCGAGACGTCCCGGGTGATCGAGGGGTTTTCACTCTTCCGCGCGACCTTGTCGATCTCGTCGATGTAGATGATCCCGGTCTCGGCCTTCTTGACGTCGTAGTCAGCCGCCTGGATCAGCTTGAGGAGGATGTTCTCCACGTCCTCGCCGACGTAGCCCGCCTCCGTCAGCGCCGTGGCGTCGGCGATGGCGAAGGGGACGTTCAGCATGCGCGCGAGGGTCTGTGCGAGGAGGGTCTTGCCGGAGCCCGTGGGCCCCAGCAGGAGGATGTTGGACTTCGCCAACTCGATGGCGTCGTCGCGGCCTTGGGCGCCGCCGTTCTCGCCCGCCTGGACCCGTTTGTAGTGGTTGTACACCGCGACGGACAGGGCCTTCTTGGCTGCCTCCTGGCCGACCACGTAGCCCTCCAGGAACTCGTAGATCTCGCGCGGCTTCGGCAGTTCCTCCCAGCGCACCTCGCTGGTCTCCGCCAGCTCCTCCTCGATGATCTCGTTGCAGAGGTCGATGCACTCGTCGCAGATGTAGACACCGGGCCCTGCGATGAGCTTCTTGACCTGCTTCTGGCTCTTGCCGCAGAACGAGCACTTGAGCAGATCGCCGCCGTCACCGATGCGTGCCACGGTGTGCTTCCCCTTCGCCTGGGAGACGCCTGGACACTATGGGTCCAGCGGCTCCTGGTGCTGCCTTATGTCCGACGGTACCTTGCCGAGCCCCCCGTTCGGGCCCCCCTTGGCACGGTTCACTTTGACGTGCACCGTGCCGGGGGCGGCAAAGGACGTCCCCTCCGTGTGCCGCACGCAGGGGAGATCCGCACTCCGCCTCAGCGAACGCTGTCGTTGTTCATCTTGCGGGTGGAGATGATCTGGTCGACCAGGCCGTACTGAAGGGCCTCCTCCGCCGTGAGGATCTTGTCGCGCTCGATGTCCTCGCGCACCTTTTCGATCGGCCGGTTGGAGTGCTTGGCCAGCATCTCCTCCAGCTGCGTACGCATGCGCGTGAACTCGTTGGCGATGATCTCCAGGTCGGAGAGCTGGCCGCGGCCGGTGCTGCCGGCGGGCTGGTGGATCAGCACGCGCGAGTTCGGCAGCGCCATGCGCTTGCCCGGCGTACCGGCGGCGAGCAGGATGGCGGCCGCGGAGGCGGCCTGCCCCATGCACACCGTCTGGATGTCGGGCTTCACGAACTGCATCGTGTCGTAGATCGCCGTGAGGGCGGTCATGTCGCCGCCGGGGCTGTTGATGTAGATCGAGATGTCCCGGTCGGGGTCCATCGACTCCAGGCACAGCAGCTGCGCCATGACGTCGTTGGCAGAGGCGTCGTCGATCTGGACGCCGAGGAAGATCACGCGCTCCTCGAAGAGCTTCGCGTACGGGTCGTACTCGCGGATGCCCTGGGAGGTGCGCTCCACGAAGCGCGGGATGACGTAGCGGTTGTCGGGCCGGGGCCCGTCGTACTGGCCGCTGGCGGCGCCGGGGAAGTTGTTCATGAGGTTCACCGTCCTGGTGGCGTTCTGGGTGCTGGAGTCTCGGCGGTGCGTGGCGTGGCCGGGCCGGTCAGGCACCGGTGCCGCCGCCTCCCGGAACACCGGAGGCATGCGTGATGATCTCGTCGATGAGACCGTACTCCTTGGCCTCCTCGGGCGTGAACCAGCGGTCGCGGTCGCCGTCCCGGATGATCGTTTCCACGGTCTGGCCGGAGTGCCGCGCGGTCAGCTCGGACATGCGCTTCTTCGTACGCATCAGGTACTCGGCCTGGATCTTGATGTCCGAGACCGTGCCGCCGAGGCCGGCGGAGCCCTGGTGCATCATGATGTCGGCGTGGGGCAGCGCGAAGCGCTTGCCCGCGGCGCCGCCGGTCAGCAGGAACTGGCCCATCGAGGCCGCCATGCCCATGGCGATGGTGACCACGTCGTTCGGGATGTACTGCATGGTGTCGTAGATCGCCATGCCGGCCGTCACCGAGCCGCCGGGGCTGTTGATGTAGAGGTAGACGTCCTTGGTCGGATCGGCGGCCAGGAGCAGCAGCTGCGCGGTGATCTTGTTGGCGATGTCGTCGTCGACCTGCTGGCCGAGGAAGATGATCCGCTCGCCGAGCAGCCGGTTGTAGACCTGGTCGCCGAGGCCGCCACCGATGGAAGGCTCGCCGGCGGCGGAGGGCATCAGATTCGTCACGTATCCACCTGCTCGTCTTACGACGGCGCCGGGCCGTCTCACGTGTCCTGCGTAATCCTGCGTGATCCTGCGTAATCCTGCCGGGGGCTTCGGGAGACTCCCCTGCCCTCGTATTCATGGACCCTAACGCGCGGGTCCCGTCGGGGAATCCCGTGGACGGGGGTGTTCGCCGGGGGCGTAGCGGGGTGGCTCCGCCGGTTGGGGGGTGGGGTTGGTTCAGGGGACGCGGGGGTGGGGCGGACGGTTCCGGGGCGGGGCGGTTGGTTCGGGGGTGGGGCGGACGGTTCGGGGGTGGTACGGGTGTCGCCGGGGTGCGGGTGGGTGGGGGTTCGGCGCGCAGTTCCCCGCGCCCCTGGGGTGGGCCGCTCACTGGGTGGGCACGGAAGGGCCCTGAGAGGGGGCCTGGGTGGCTTGCGCGGGCGGGCCTGGAGGGGGCCCGGGACGGCTGGCCGGGTGGGCCTTCGAACAGGCGGGGCGGAGGGGGCCCGGGAGAGTGCACGCGTGTGGGTGAGGAGGGCGCGGGAGGGGTGCTCGGGCACGGGTGAGGTAGGCGCGGGAGGGGTGCTCGGGCACGGGTGAGGAGGGCGCGGGAGGAGTGCTCGGGCGCGGGTGAGGGGGCCTGGAGCGGGACGGAGGGGGCCCCGGGGAAAAGGTTCCCAGGGGCCCGCTCGGGGTGGTGCCGGTGCTGTGCGGTGAGGGTCAGACCTCGGGCTTGTCGTCGGCGGACGCCTCGGCCTGCTCCGCGGAGCCCTCCGCGCCGTCCTCGCCCTCGTTCTCGTCCTCGTCCTCGTCCTCGTCGTCCAGGTCGACGACCTCGCCGTTGGTGTCCTTCACCGTGGCCGCCTCGACCACGATGGCCAGGGCCTTGCCGCGGGCGACCTCGCCGACCAGGAGCGGCACCTGGCCGCCCTCGACGACCGCCTGGGCGAACTGGTCGGGGGACATGCCGGAGGAGGCGGCGCGCCGCATGAGGTGCTCGGTCAGCTCCTCCTGGTTGACGTTGAGCTTCTCCAGCTTGACCAGCTCGTCGAGGACGAACTGGGTCTTGATGCCCTTGACCGCGGCTTCGTGGGTCTCGGTCTCGAACTCCTCGGCGGTCTTGCCCTGGAGCTCCAGGTACTTGTCGAGGGTGAGGCCCATCTGGGCGAGCTGGTGGTGCTCCAGGTTGTGCTTGCGGGTGTTGATCTCGTCCTCAAGCAGCTTCTCGGGGACCGGGACCTCGACCAGTTCCAGCAGCTTGTCCAGGACGCGCTCCTGCGCCTGCGTGGCCTGGTCGTACTGCTTCATGTTCGCGAGGCGCTTGCGGCTGTCCGCCCGCAGCTCCTCCAGGGTGTCGAACTCGGAGGCGAGCTGCGCGAACTCGTCGTCCAGCTCCGGCAGTTCGCGGGCCGCGACCTCGCTGACCTTGACGGTGACCTCGGCCTCCTTGCCCGCCGCGGAGCCGCCCTTCAGCTCGGAGGCGAAGGTGGCCTCGCCGCCGGCCTCAAGGCCCTTGACCGCGTCGTCGATGCCGTCCAGCAGCTCACCGGAGCCGATGGTGTAGGAGACGCCGCTGGCGACGCCGTCCTCCAGGACCTCGCCGTCGACCTTGGCCTCCAGGTCGACGGTGACGACGTCCCCGTCCTCGGCGGCACGCTCGACCGGGGTGGTGGAGGCGAAGCGCTCACGGAGCTGCTCGACCGACTTCTCGATGTCCTCGTCGGTGACCTCGACGGCGTCGACCTCGACCTCGATACCGCTGTAGTCCGGCAGCTCAAGGGCGGGGCGGATGTCGACCTCGGCGGTGAAGTTCAGCGTCTCGCCGTCCTTCAGCTCGGTGATGTCGACCTCGGGCTGGCCCAGCGGGTTCAGCTCGGCCTCGTTGACCGCCTCCGTGTAGAACTTCGGGAGCGCGTCGTTGACGGCCTCCTCCAGCACGGCGCCACGGCCGAACCGCTGGTCGATGACGCGGGCCGGGATCTTGCCCTTGCGGAAGCCCTTCACCGTGACCTGCTGGTTGATCTTCTTGTACGCCGCGTCGAGGCTGTCCTTGAGCTCCTCGAAGGGCACCTCGACAGTGAGCCGAACCCGGGTCGGGTTCAGGGTCTCCACGGCGCTCTTCACGGTTCGGTCTCCTTGTGGCTGACTTCTCGGGTTCTGCCGGAGCCACGCAGGTCCGGCGGACTTCGCCGCCCGGAGGAGTTCGTAGGCCGAGTGGGCCGGGACACACGGGCGCGCAGCTTGCATAGTAGCCGCAGCCCGTCAGCGCCCCAAAAGGCGATCACGAGGGTGCCCTCGGTCGGTGGTCGGGGTGGCGGGATTTGAACCCACGGCCTTCCGCTCCCAAAGCGGACGCGCTACCAAGCTGCGCCACACCCCGTGCTGGTGCGACACGTAGGGTACATGCCCGAACCGGTCGCGTCGGCCGGTTTCCCGGTCGACCTTGCTGCGGCATACCCGCAGACCAACACGTTGGCCTGCGCGGCGTGCGACCCGCTACGATGCTCCTTGTGCCGCGGTCCCCCGACCAGCGGCATTCGGTGTGCGGGCGTAGCTCAATGGTAGAGCCCTAGTCTTCCAAACTAGCTACGCGGGTTCGATTCCCGTCGCCCGCTCTGTATGGCCGAGGCCCAGGTGAGAGGCAGTTTTCCGCTCCCTGGGCCTCAGGTCGTTCCGGGGCCTGATCGGGTGTGCGCGTCCCCCGTGTGCCCCAGGGCGGAGGACAGCGCACTCCCCGGGACGACTCGGTCAGCCGCCCAGCAGCGTGCTCAGGAACGCGATGACCACGCAGAGCGCGGCCCCCAGCAGCAGGATGACCCCGGATTGACCGAGTCGGGGCCCTACGCGGTCGACGAGGCCGGCGCGGAGTTCGGGTCGGCCGGTGGAGTTGGCCCGGGAGGCGAATCCGGCGCCGGCAAGGACCAACAGCGCCATGCCGAACAGCGTCAACGCCGCGTACCCCGCGCTGCGGGCCGGACTGATCCGCACGTAGGAGCCCGCGTGGACCCGGTCCAGGCGAGCGGTCGCCCCCGAGGCCAAGGAGGGGTTCACGGTGAAGTGTGCTGCCGGGTCCGTGGAGCGGCCGTCGTCCGACCGGAAGGTGCCGCCGCACCAGATCTCGGACTTCGGCTGACCGACCCGTGCGCAGGATGCGACGGTGAGCGTGCCGGGCTCGCCCAGCAGGCCGACGGCGTGGCCTGCCTGGTACAGCCCGAAGACACTCAGCCCGGCCCCGGTCAGCGCGAACAGGACAGAGAACACCAGCCGCTGGGCCGGGTTCGCCGGCCGCGACGGCCCGCGGTTCGAGATCACTGGTGCCATGCGCTGCCCCTCTGACCTGGCGATCCCTCGAAGACGACACGTGACGCTACCGGTCGGGCCCAGGTCCGGGGCCACCGGGAGGCACTCTCGACGGACGCGTGAGGGCCGACCAGGAGCCAAGGGCGGGCCTGGATGCCGGAAGGCTGTGAACGAGGCTGCGAACACGGCGTAGAACCCACACGTGCCCTTTACGCGCCCGGAAGGCCGCGGCCCGGGGTCCTGGGTTCCGGCCGGGCGGATGGCCGAGGCCGGCCGGGCGGATGGCCGGGGCCGGCCGGGGTGCACCCGGCCGGAAAACGTCCCGGACGGAGGTCGCCCGGGACGGAGGCCGCGTCGGCCGCCCGCTGTGTCGGCGGCGGACGGTGCCCGCGGTCCGGGCGGGAAGCCCCGGCCGCTCAGAAACTGATCGAGTTGATCGTCTGGGCTATCGAGTCGAGGAAGCGCTGGATGGACGGGGCCATGCCGCTCGAAGCCAGGAAGAAGCCGAAGAGTATGGCGACGATGGCGGGTCCGGCCTTGATGTTCCCCCCTCGGATCAACACCACGAGGACGATCGCCAACAGCAGCACCACGGACAGTGAAATGGCCACGCTGATCACACCTTCGGTCGGTCCGCTCTCCCGGCCCGGGGATGCTGCCTCGCGCCCCCGCCAGAACCATCGTGCCACCAACCCGGCCACTGTATGCGGCACCTGACGCATCATCGACCGCACGACCACCGGGGAGTTGGGCCCGCACGGCACCCCGTACAGCAATTCGAGGGCGGACCCGCACGGGCATCGGCAGATTGCCGCGGGCATCGTAACGGGCAATCGCGGGGCATCGTTTCATCGATCACACATCACGTTCACAGGTAATTCGAATGTCCGGTGTTCATCACCAAAGGAAGGGCCATATGCGGCAATTAGTCTGGATGAATCGGTACATCAAGGGCACCTGAACAATCATAGATGTGCTCATCATCACGCCGAAGGAATGGCCGGGTTCGGTAATTCCACGGACAACTGAAGCTCTGACCTGGGGAATTCCAGGGGAGTTTTACGTAAACCCGGGGACAACGCTAGGGTTCCTCAGATGTTTGACGCCGCTCCGTCCCCCGGCCAGAACCGAAAGCTGCTCCTCCCGGCACAGACGCCGCGCGACGGAACGCCCGGCACGCCTCCCCCGGCGGGCAGACCCGGCAAGCAGCGCGACGCGTTCTTCGACAACGCCAAGTACCTGGCGATCGTCCTCGTGGCCATCGGCCACGCCTGGGAGCCGCTGAAGGGCGACAGCCGTGTGCTCCAGGGCGCGTACATGATCGTGTACGCCTTCCACATGCCGGCGTTCATCATCATCTCCGGCTTCTTCTCGCGCAGTTTCGACCTGCGCCCGGACCGGCTCCAGCGCCTCATCACCGGCGTCGCCGTGCCGTACGTCGTCTTCGAGACCGCCTACCCGCTGTTCAAGCGGTACGTCGACCACTCCCCCGACCAGGAGATCAGCCTCCTCGACCCCTGGTACCTCACCTGGTTCCTGTGCGCGCTGTTCATCTGGCGCCTGACGACGCCGATCTGGAGGATGATCCGCTGGCCGCTCCCGGTGGCGTTCGGCATCGCGATGCTGGCGACCGTCTCCCCGAGCATCGGTGACGACCTCGATCTCCAGCGGGTGCTCCAGTTCCTGCCGTACTTCGTGCTGGGCCTGTGCCTGAAGCCGGAACACTTCGAGCTGGTGCGCCGTCGCTGGCTGCGGATCGCCGCGGTGCCCGTGTTCGCCGCCGCGCTGGTCTTCGGCTGGTGGGTCGTGCCGCGCATGAAGGCCGCGTGGTTCTACCACCGGGACTCGGCGCAGGAACTGGGCGTGCCGTGGTGGTGCGGTCCGCTCATGGTGCTCGCCCTGTTCGGCTGTTCGCTGGTGCTGACCGCCTGCTTCTTCGCTCTGGTGCCGCGCCGCACCAGGTGGTTCACCGCGCTCGGCACGGGCACGCTGTACGGCTATCTGCTGCACGGCTTCGTGGTCAAACTCGCCGACTACAAAGGCTGGTTGGACGCGGCGTGGCTGCACCGGCCGCTGGGCGAGATCCTGGTGACCGTGCTCGCGGGCACCGTGGTGACGTTGCTGTGCACGCGGCCCGTGCGGCGGGTGTTCCGGTGCGTGATGGAGCCGGGGATGGCTTGGGCGTTTCGACGCTGAGCGCTCCGCTGGGGGGCGTTGCTCGGCTGCGGGAGCGTCGTGGCCGAGCGCGCCGTTCCCCGCGCCCCTGAAAGAGGGGGTGGGGTCAGGTAGGTAGGCCCAGGAGTTTGCGCATTTTTTTGTACTTTTCGGTCAGGCGGGTTCTGGTGGGGGTGTCCAGGGCGGCCAGGCGGGTCGGGGTCGTGTTGTGGGACAGGTCCGCCTCCTTCACCAGTAGGGCGCCCGGGGTGCCGAGGATGCGGCGTGCGTACGCCTCCGGTTCCTCGCCGGGGCGCTTGGTGACGGCCAGCACGATGGCCTTGGTACGTGCGCTGAGCGCGGCGCCCGCCAGCCACTCACGGGTCAGTGCGGCGTCCTCCACGGCGTCGTGCAGCCAGGCCGCCGCGATCTGGTCGGAGTCGCCGCCGCGGGCCCGTACGCCCTCCGCGACAGCCTCCAGGTGCTCGGCGTAGGGCCGTCCCGCCTTGTCCGTCTGGCCCGCGTGGGCGGTCCGGGCGATGGCCTCCACCTCGGCCGGGGTGAGCGTGGGCTGCGGTTCGGTCATGGCTCCTGCCTTTCCCGGTGAGTCAGCGGGGCAGCGGGGCCGACGGGCCCTCCCGGCAGATCAGCAGCAGGGCGCGGTCGTCGTTGACGTCCTTGGCCACCGCCTCGATCAGGTGCCAGGCGGCCCCGTGGAAGCCGCCCGCGACATAGCGGTCGGCCTCGCCGGTGAGGCGGTCCATGCCCTCGACGATGTCTCGGTCGGAGGTCTCGACCAGACCGTCCGTGAACAGCATCAGCACGTCCCCGGGGCGCAGCGAGCCCTTCGTGGGATCGAACTGGGCACCGTCGTACACACCGAGCAGCGGTCCCTCCGCGGCCTTCTCCTCCCAGCGTCCGGTGCCCGCGCTGAGCTGGAGGCCCGGCGGATGACCGGCGGAGTACAGCTCGTAGTCCCCGGAGTCGAGGTCCAGGACCAGGTGGATGGAGGTGGCGAAGCCCTCGTCCCAGTCCTGCCGGAGCAGGTAGCCGTTGGCGGCCGGGAGGAAGGCGTGCGGGGGCAGCGAGCCCAGCAGGCCGCCGAAGGCGCCGGACAGCAGCAGCGCGCGGGACCCCGCGTCCATGCCCTTGCCGGACACGTCGGTGAGCACGACCTCCATGGTGCGCCCGCCGTTCGTACGGGCCGCGACCACGAAGTCACCGGAGAAGGACTGGCCGCCCGCGGGCCGCAGCGCCATCTCCCGGTGCCAGCCCTGCGGCAGCTTCGGCAGTTTGCTCTGGACGCGGATCCGCTCGCGCAGGTCGAACAGCATGGTGCCGCCGCGCCGCCAGGGCACGCCCACCCGGCTGCGGAACTGGGCGGTGAGCAGCCCGAAGAAACCGCAGGCCGCGACCACCAGGACCACGCCGGGGGTGACCCGGGACGGGCCCTCGGTGTACGGCCCGAGCTGCACCGACTCCACGATCAGCGCCGTGGCCGCCGCCGCGTACAGGCCGAGCAGGCTCGCCGGGCGCAGCAGCAGCCCGCCCGCGATGATCGGGAGCACCAGGGCGCCCGGCGCGAACCACACCGAGTTCGCGAGCGTCATCGCCGCGAGCACGGGTACGGTCAGCAGCAGTCCGACCAGCGCGATCCAGTCCGACCCGTCGCCGCGGAAGTAGTCGACGGCGCTTCGGCGCACGCCGACGCGAGCCCGGTGCCACTGCATCCGCAACCGGGCCGTGAAGGTCTCCGCCTTCCCGCGCCGCTCTCGTCCTGCTGCCATTAGTTCGGGACCCTATCCATCGGAGCAGTCGCTTGGCACGGGAGGTCCCACTTGTCCCCCGTCCGAGGCTCAACTTCACAGTGAACTTCACGGAACGCCATCGCGCTGCCACCTGGCGGAAATTCGTTCGCTTGTCCCGCAATGCGCTGATACGCATGGTCCATGGCGACTGACCTTGCACGGAACGACCACCGGATCGAGCTGCGGACGGTACGGCCCGATGAGCTGGACGAGTGGTACGACAATCTGATCCGCGCCTTCGGTGGTGTGCCGGAATCGGCCGAGGAACGGCAGCTGTCCCTGGAGCTGATCGAGCCGGACCGTGCCGTCGGTGCCTGGGACGGGGACGCGTGCGTGGGGACGGCCGGGGCGTTCGCCTTCCGGCTGACCGTGCCCGGCGGGGCGCCGGTGCGGGCCGCCGGCATCACCATGGTCAGCGTGGCCGCCACCCATCGGCGGCGCGGGGTGCTCACGTCGATGATGCGGCGGCAACTGGACGACGTACGGTCCTGGGGCTGGCCGCTGGCCGTGCTGACGGCGTCGGAACCGGACATCTACGGACGGTTCGGGTACGGCGCGGGGACGTTCCACGCGGGCGCCGAGATCGACACCAGCCGGGTGCGGCTCGCGCTGCCGCCCGGCACCGACGACGTACGGCTCAGGTACGCCGCCCCGGCCGATGCGCTCGACGCGTGCGAGGCGCTGTACGCCCGGCAGGTGCCGCTGCGCCCCGGGATGATCGCGCGGCTGCCGGGGTGGGAGCGGGTCGCGCTGCTCGACCCGGAGGGCGACCGGGACGGCGCCTCGCCGTTGCAGTGCGTGGTGGCCGAGCGGGACGGGGAGCCGGTCGGCTTCGCGCGGTTCCGCGTCAAGCCGGACTGGGACCAGGCCGGGCCGAAGGGCACGGTCGTGCTGGAGGACCTGGAGACGCTGGACCCGGCCGCGCACGCGGCGGTGTGGCGGTTCCTGTTCGACATCGATCTGACCTCGACGCTCGTCGCGCGGGGGCGCCCGCTGGACGAGGGCTGGCAGCAGTTGGTGTCGGACGTCCGCCGCTGCCGGATCACACTGCGGGACTCGTTGTACGTACGGCTCGTGGAGGTCGGCGCGGCGCTGGAGGCGCGGACGTACCAGGCGCCGGTGGACGTCGTGTTCGAGGTGGAGGACGCCTTCTGCCCGTGGAACGCGGGGCGTTGGCGGCTGACCGGGGACGCGAAGGGCGCCTCGTGCGCGCGTACCGAGGACGCGGCCGACCTGGCGCTGTCGGTGCGGGAGTTGGGGGCCGCGTATCTGGGCGGTGTGTCGCTGTCGTCGCTGGCGGCGGCCGGGCGGGTGCGCGAGGTGCGGGTGGGGGCGCTGACGGAGGCGTCGGTGGCGTTCGGCTCGCCGGTCGCGCCGTGGCTGCCGCACGGGTTCTAGGGATCCGGGGGAGCGCCGCCGGGCGAGCCTGGGGGTTCGCCCGGGGGCGCGGTGGCGGGGTCAGGTCTGCTGGCAGGCGGGGCACCAGAAGAGGTTGCGGGCGGCGAGACCGGCCGTGCGGACCGGGGTGCCGCAGATGTGGCAGGGCAGGTCGGCGCGGCGGTAGACGTACACCTCGCCGCCGTGGTCGTCGACGCGCGGCGGCCGGCCCATGGCCTCGGGGGTGTGCTCGGGGCGGACGGTGTCGATGCGGTTGTGCCGGACGCCCTCCCGCATCAGTGCGGCGAGGTCGGCCCAGATCGCGTCCCACTCGGCGGGCGTGAGGTCGCGGCCCGCGCGGTAGGGGTCGATGCCGTGCCGGAAGAGGACTTCGGCGCGGTAGACGTTGCCGACGCCGGCGATGATCTTCTGGTCCAGGAGGAGCGCGGCGATCGAGGTACGGCTGCGCCGGACGCGGGCGTAGGCGGTGGCCGGGTCGGGGTCGTCGCGCAGCGGGTCCGGGCCGAGGCGCGCGTGTATCGCCCGTTTCTCGGCGTCGGCGATCAGGGCGCAGGTGGTGGGGCCGCGCAGGTCGACGTAGGCGGTGGGGCCCACGAGGCGGAGGCGGACCGTGTCGGTGGGCGGCGGGGCCGGGGCGTCGCCGAAGGTCACCTTGCCGAAGAGGCCCAGGTGGATGTGGACCCAGGCGGTGTCTTCGGTGTCCTCGCTGTCTTCGGTGTCCTCGGATTCTTCGGCGGTCGCGGCGTCCGTGGTGCCCTCGGCTCCAGCGGCGTCAGCGGCGTCAGCGGCGTGATGAGTGTCGGTGCGGCCGGGTGCGCGGAAGCCCAGGAAGAGGTGCTTTCCGTGGGCTTCCGTACGGTGCAGTTCCGCCCCGTCGAGCAGGGCGGCGGCGTCGGAGAACTTGCCCTGGGGGCTGCTCACCCGCGCGGGCCGGCCGCCGAAGCGGCCGGCGATGTCCTGCGCCAGCCGGTGGATCGTGTGCCCTTCCGGCACGGTGCGGCGTCCTCTCCCCTCGCCCGGACCGGTGCCCGGGGAGTGCCTCGGTCGGTACCGGTACCTCAGTCCTGCTGCGGGTGGTGGGCCGGGATCGGGGGCAGGGCGCCCGTCGTCTCGTAGTCCGACAGCATGTCGATGCGGCGGATGTGCCGCTCGTCGCCGGAGAACGGGGTGCCGAGGAAGGTCTCGACGAACCTCGTCGCCTCCTCCGTCGAGTGCATGCGCGCACCCACGGCCACGACGTTGGCGTTGTTGTGCTGCCGGCCCAGGGTGGCGGTCTCCTCGCTCCAGGCGAGGGCCGCGCGGACGCCCTTGACCTTGTTCGCCGCGATCTGCTCGCCGTTTCCGGAGCCGCCGATCACGATGCCGAGGGCGTCGGGGTCCGCCGCCGTCCGCTGCGCGGCGCGGAGGCAGAACGGCGGATAGTCGTCCTGGGCGTCGTAGATGTGGGGGCCGCAGTCGACGGGCTCGTGACCGGCCCCCTTCAGCCATTCGACGAGGTGGTTCTTGAGTTCGAAGCCCGCATGGTCCGAGCCGAGATACACGCGCATGGCAAGCAGTGTGACACGGGCACGACCGGGCGGCAGCTTCGGGCTTCAAGAAAGAAAAAGGCAGGTAAAACCATAGAACCTCAAGAAAACCTCAAGTAACAATTTGGATTCGACGGCTGCTGATTCCGTTCACCTCCGATTCACTGGACCGGCTCGTACACCCCGGTACGGGAGAACCCTCACCCGGCGCAAAGGAATCCCCCATGACTTCGCAGCCGCCCCACCCCGCCCCTGGAGATCCTGACACCGGAAATTCCGGCGCCGGACTCCAGGCAGGGCTCAAAAACCGTCATCTTTCGATGATCGCCATCGGCGGCGTCATCGGAGCCGGCCTTTTCGTCGGATCCAGTACCGGAATCGCCACTGCCGGACCCGGCATCCTCCTGTCGTACGCCCTCGTCGGCGCACTCGTCGTCCTCGTGATGCGGATGCTCGGTGAGATGTCCGCCGCCAACCCCGCCTCCGGCTCCTTCTCCGCGCACGCCGACCGGGCGCTCGGCCGCTGGGCCGGTTTCTCCATCGGCTGGCTGTACTGGTTCTTCTGGGTCGTCGTGCTGGCCGTGGAGGCCACCGCCGGGGCCAAGATCCTGGAAAGCTGGATCCCCGCGGTCCCGCAGTGGGGCTGGGCACTGATCGTGATGGTCGTGCTCACCGCGACCAACCTGGTCTCGGTCGGCTCCTACGGCGAGTTCGAGTTCTGGTTCGCCGGGATCAAGGTCGTGGCGATCGGCGCGTTCATCGTGGTCGGACTGCTTGCCGTCCTCGGCGTGCTGCCCGGCGTGGACAGCGACAAGGCGAGTTTCGGCAACCTGACCGGCCACGGCGGTTTCCTGCCCAACGGTCCCGGCACCATCCTCACCGGGGTGCTGCTCGTGGTGTTCTCCTTCATGGGCAGCGAGATCGCGACGCTGGCCGCGGGCGAGTCGGAGGACCCGCGGCGGGCCGTCACCAAGTCGACCAACAGCATCATCTGGCGGATCGGCGTCTTCTACCTGGGCTCGATCCTCATCGTCGTCTCCCTGGTGCCGTGGGACGACCCGGCGATCGCGAAGGACGGCTCGTACGTCGCCGCCCTCGACTCGCTCGGCATCCCGCACGCCGGTCAGATCATGAACTTCATCGTGCTGACCTCGGTGCTGTCGTGTCTCAACTCGGGCCTGTACACGGCCTCCCGGATGGCCTTCTCGCTGGGCCAGCGCGGTGACGCGCCGAAGGCGTTCGCGCGGACCACGTCCCGGGGTGTGCCGATGGCGGCGATCATCGCGTCGGTGGTGTTCGGCTTCGTCGCCGTCTTCTTCAACTACCGCTTCCCGGACTCGGTCTTCCTCTTCCTGGTCAACTCCAGTGGCGCGGTGGCCCTGTTCGTCTGGCTGGCGATCTGCTTCTCGCAGCTGCGGATGCGGAAGATCATCCAGCGTGAGGCGCCGGAGAAGCTGGTCGTGAAGATGTGGCTGTACCCGTATCTGACCTGGGCCACCGCCGCGCTGATCGTGTTCGTGCTCGGCTACATGCTCACCGACACCGAGGGCGAGAGCAGCGGCCGGACGACCGTCCTGCTGTCGCTGCTGGTCGCGGCGGTCGTGGTGGTCATCGCGGTGGTGCGGCAGCGCCTCGCGGGCAGCCACCAGGACGCGACCGAGCAGAGCGAGCAGGACCGGGTGCCGGTCGGCTGAGCCCCGCGTCGGCCGACCGGCCCCGTGTCGGCCGACCGGCCCGAATGCCGTGGGACGTTTCGCGGCGCGGCACGCCGATGGGCCGAGCGGCCCGGAGGCCAAGAAGCAAGAGGCCGGGAGGCAAGAGGCCAGGAGGCGCACGGCCGAACGGCGACAAGCGGCGGAGACGCCGGAACACGGCAGAGGCTCGTCGGGCGCGGTATCGATCGCCCGGCGAGCCTCTGCCGTGTTCCGGCGTGCGGTCGGCGCCGCTCGCCGCCTCCGTGCGGGCGGGGTCCCGTGCCGGCGGGGTCCCGGCGCGGCGCCGCGGTCAGCGCTTGTCGACGAGCTTCCAGGCGGTGGGCAGCAGGCCCATGGCCAGCGCGGCCTTCAGGGCGTCGCCGATCAGGAACGGCGTGAGGCCGGCGGCGATGGCGGCGGAGGCGGACATGCCGGTGGCCACGGCCAGGTAGGGGACGCCGACGGCGTAGATGATCGCCTCGCCCAGGATCATCGTGCCCGCGGTGCGCAGCATCGAGCGGTCGGCGCCGCGGCGGGCCAGCGCGCCCACCACGGAGGCGGCCAGCAGCATGCCGAAGACGTAGCCGAGGGACGGGGCCGCCGTGCCCGCGCCGCCGCCCGCGAACCACGGCACGCCCGCCATGCCCGCGATCGCGTAGAGCGCGAGGGAGAGGAAGCCGCGGCCGGCCCCGAGCGTGGTGCCGACGAGCAGGGCGGCGAAGGTCTGCCCGGTCACCGGGACCGGGGAGCCCGGTACGGGCACCGAGAGCTGGGCCGCCAGGCCGGTGAGCGCGGCTCCACCGAGCACGAGGGCGACATCGCGCACACGGGAGGCGGGCAGGAGGTCGGCGAGGACGGCACCAGAACGGGCGCCGGCGGTGGCGGTGCTCATGAGGACTCCGCGGGTGTGGGCGGGCTGGGACACCGTGACGCTATACCGCCTGGTCGGGACGTTCACCGTCAGTGCTCGACAAAGGCTGAAACGGCGGGCTGGTCGGCTCCATACAAAGGGTGCCGATTACACCCCGTGCGAGGTGACAACGGTCACGGAGGGCGCGATACCTGGCTCACGCCACCGCCCGGTCCACGGGCACCACCTCTTCCCCTGCACCCGCGAAGGGCTTTTTGTTGCTAGCGTGTAGTTGCAAGCCCTTTGCAATAAGAGGTTCGGAGGGGACCACCCATGCCCGTCTACACGCTTCCTGAACTGCCCTACGACTACTCCGCGCTCGCCCCGGTGATCAGCCCCGAGATCATCGAGCTGCACCACGACAAGCACCACGCGGCCTATGTGAAGGGCGCCAACGACACGCTGGAGCAATTGGCCGAGGCGCGCGACAAGGAGCAGTGGGGTTCGCTGAACGGCCTGGAGAAGAACCTGGCCTTCCACCTCTCCGGACACATCCTGCACTCGATCTACTGGCACAACATGACCGGTGACGGCGGCGGCGAACCGCTGGCCGCGGACGGCGTGGGCGGGCTGGCGGACGCGCTCACCGAGTCGTTCGGCTCGTTCGCCGGTTTCAAGGCCCAGCTGACCAAGGCCGCGGCCACCACCCAGGGATCGGGCTGGGGCGTGCTGGCGTACGAGCCGCTCAGCGGCCGCCTGGTCGTCGAGCAGGTCTACGACCACCAGGGCAACGTGGGCCAGGGCGCGACCCCGATCCTGGTCTTCGACGCCTGGGAGCACGCCTTCTACCTGCAATACAAGAACCAGAAGGTCGACTTCATCGACGCCATGTGGGCGGTCGTCGACTGGCAGGACGTGGCCCGGCGCTACGAGGCCGCCAGGTCCCGCGCCGGGGTGCTGCTGCTGGCGCCCTGACGGCGTACCCGGATCGTCCTGCCTCGTGATCGTCTTCTCACCCTTCACGCGGCGGGCGGAGAAAGGGACCGGCCCCGCGAGGACGTGACTCGCGGGGCCGGTGCTGTTCAGCGGGCGCGCCGGGCACGGGACGTGCCGAGCGCGCTGTGAGGGTACCGACGGAACTCACAGGGTGCCGACGGAACTCCCGGGGCGCCGACGGAACTCAGAGGGTGCCGAAGTCTCAGAGGTTGCTGAAGTCGGGGCCCTTGGTACGGGTCCGCTTGATCTCGTAGAAGCCGGGCACGGAGGCCACGGCGAGGGTGCCGTCCCACAGCCGCAGGGCCTCCTCGCCCTTGGGGGCGGGGGTCACGACCGGACCGAAGAAGGCGATCTCCTCACCGTCGGGACCGGGCACGGCGATCACCGGGGTGCCGACCTCCTGGCCGACCTTGTCGATGCCCTCCTTGTGGGAGGCGCGCAGCTCGGTGTCGTAGGTGTCCTTGTCCGCGTACTCGATCAGCTCGGCGGGCAGGCCCGCGTCCGCGAGCGCGGCGGCGATGCTCTCGGGATTCACCCCGAGGCCCTCGTTGTGGAAGCGGGTGCCGAGCGCGGTGTACAGCTTGCCGACCGCCTCGTCGCCGTGCTGCTGCTGAGCGGCGACGGCCACCCGGACCGGGCCCCAGGACTTGCCGCCGGGACGCATGTTCGCGGCGTACTCCTCGGACAGTGTGTCGAGCTTGTTCTCGTTCAGCACGGCGAGGCTCATCACATGCCAGCGGACCTCGATGTCCCGCTGCTTCGCCACCTCCAGCACCCATCGGGAAGTCATCCAGGCCCAGGGGCACAGGGGGTCGAACCAGAAGTCGACGGGGGTCTTCTCAGACATGTCACTCCTCGGGGATACGCCTTTCCCCGGCCAACGCGTCCGGCCGTTCCGTCATTCCCCTGCTGACCCCCGTCAGGGGCACATGGGAGGATCGGTGCTGTTGAACCCCAGCCGAACCCTGCCATACCACGACAACGAGGGAGTGCCGTCCGTGCCCGGTGAGAATCTGTCCCGCGACGAGGCCCGCGAGCGGGCCGCCCTGCTGTCCGTCGACGGGTACGAGGTGTCCCTGGACCTGCGGTCGGCCGTCGGCGACGGGGACGACGCGCCCCGCACCTTCCGCTCGGTCACCACGATCCGCTTCCGCTGCAACGAGCCCGGTGCGTCCAGCTTCGCGGACCTGATCGCGCCGGCCGTGACCGCGCTCTCGCTCAACGGCCGGGACCTCGACCCCGGCGAGGTCTTCGACGGCGCCAGGATCGCGCTGGAGGACCTGGCCGCCGAGAACGAGCTGGTGGTGGACGCGCTCTGCGCCTACTCCCGTACCGGTGAGGGCCTGCACCGCTTCGTCGACCCGGAGGACGGCGAGGTGTACCTGTACACCCAGTACGAGCCGGCCGACGCCCGCCGGGTCTTCGCCAACTTCGAGCAGCCGGACCTCAAGGCCCCCTACCGCTTCGAGGTGCGGGCGCCGGAGGGCTGGACGGCGTGGAGCAACGGCGCCGGCGAACTCGTCGAAGGGGTGTGGCGGTTCGCCGAGACCAAGCCGATCTCGACGTACATCACCTGCGTGCTGGCGGGCCCGTACCACTATGTGACCGACTCCTACGAGCGGACCTTCGAGGACGGCACGCGGCTGCGGATCCCGCTGGGCGCGATGTGCCGCAAGGCTCTCGCCCCGCACTTCGACGCCGACGACGTCTTCCTGGTCACCAAGCAGGGACTGGACTTCTTCCACGACCACTTCGACTACCCGTACCCGTTCGGGAAGTACGACCAGGCGTTCGTCCCGGAGTACAACCTGGGCGCGATGGAGAACCCGGGCCTGGTGACCTTCCGCGAGGAGTACGTCTTCCGCGGCAAGGTGACGCAGGCGTCCTACGAGGGCCGCGCCAACACCCTGCTGCACGAGATGGCGCACATGTGGTTCGGCGACCTGGTCACCATGGAGTGGTGGGACGACCTGTGGCTCAAGGAGTCCTTCGCGGACTTCATGGGGGCGTTCGCGAACGCGGGCGCGACCCGGTTCGAGAACGCCTGGATCACCTTCGCCAACCGCCGCAAGGCCTGGGCGTACCGCGCGGACCAGCTGCCCTCCACGCACCCGGTCACGGCGGACATCCGCGACCTCCAGGACGCCAAGCTCAACTTCGACGGCATCACCTACGCCAAGGGCGCGTCGGTGCTGAAGCAGCTCGTCGCGTACGTCGGGCAGGACGCCTTCCTGGAGGGGGCCCGGCGCTACTTCAAGCGGAACGCGTACGGCAACACCCGGCTCGGTGACCTGCTGTCGGTGCTGGAGGAGACCAGCGGCCGGGACATGGCGACCTGGGCGCGGGCCTGGTTGCAGACGGCCGGGGTGAACTCGCTGACCCCGCAGGTCCTGCTGGACGCCGAGGGCCGGGTGAGCGAACTGGCCGTGCTCCAGGAGGCGCCCGAGGCGCATCCGCAGCTGCGTCCGCACCGGGTGGCGGTGGGCCTGTACCGGCGCGGTCCGGCCGGGGACCTGGAGCGGTACGCGCGCGTGGAGACCGACGTCGACGGTCCGCGCACGGTCGTGCCGGAGCTGGCCGGTGCCGCGGCCCCGGAGCTGGTCCTGGTCAACGACGACGACCTGACGTACTGCAAGATGCGGCTGGACGCCACGTCCCTGGCCACCCTCCGGGACCACCTGGGTGCGCTGACCGACCCCCTGGCCCGCGCCCAGTGCTGGTCGGCGCTGTGGAACCTGACCCGGGACGGGCTGCTGCCGACCCGGGACTTCGTCGAGCTGGTGCTGCGCTTCGCGGGCCGCGAGAGCGAGATCGGCGTCGTGCAGATGCTGCACGCGTGGACGAACTCGGCGCTGGTGCACTACGCGGCGCCCAAGTGGCGGGCGACCGGTGAGCGGCTGGTCGCCGACCGGGCCCTCGACGAGCTGCGGCGGGCCGAGCCGGGCAGCGAGCACCAGCTGGCCTGGGCTCGGTTCTTCGCGACGGTGGCGTCCGGCGAGCCGCACCTGGCGCTGCTGCGGAAGCTGCTGGCCGGCTCGGCCGTGGTCGACGGGCTGGCGGTGGACCAGGAGCTGCGCTGGGCGTTCCTGGAGCCGCTCGCGGTCCACGGGGCGGCCGACGAGGCCGTGCTCGCGGCGGAGCTGGCCCGCGACGACACCGCGTCCGGCAAGCGGCACCACGTCCGCTGTCTGGCCGCCCGCCCCTCGGCCGCGGTCAAGGCGCAGGCGTGGGCGCAGGTGGTGGAGTCCGACGCGCTGTCCAACGCGCTGGTCGGGGCGACGATCGCCGGGTTCGCGCAGCCCGCGCAGCGGGAGCTTGCGGCTCCGTACACCGAGAAGTACTTCGCGGTGATCGAGCGGGTGTGGCGGGAGCGGTCGATCCAGATCGGCATGGACGTGGTCCGGGGGCTGTTCCCGGCCTACCAGGACTCGCCGGAGACGCTGGCGGCGACGGACGCGTGGCTGGAAGCGCACCGGGAGTCGGCTCCCGCGCTGCGCAGGCTGGTGCTGGAGGCACGGGACGACCTGGCGCGATCGCTGCGCGGGCAGTCCTGCGACGCCGCCGCCTCTGGCCAAGGCTCGGCGCGTCCGTGACCGTTACGGAATTCGGTCAATTGGAGCCGTAACCCCTGGTCCGCACCCGAACGGACCAGGGGTTTTCGAGCGCTACTCGGCATCCGAACATTCGTCCTTTAGTGCCGCCTTGTCCGTATTTGTCGACGGGTGTGTAACAGCGGTTAAAGGGCCGTCCGGCCGCGGGAATCCGGAGGTCATGAACCACAACACCCCGCTCTCCCCGCGCCCCCTCCACCACCTCAGCGACGTCCACCACCGGGTGCTGACCGCGGCCCGGCTGCGCAAGCACGGTGTCTCGACGGCCGACCTGAACGAGCGGTGCCGCCCCGACGGCCCCTGGCAGCAGCTCCTGCCGGGCGTGGTCCTGCTCCACGCCGGGCCGCCGACCGGCGAGGAGCGGCTGCACGCCGTACTGCTGTACGCGGCGCGCGTCCCGGCGGGCGCCGCCGTGCCGCCACAGCCCAGGCCCCCCGAGTCGCCCGCGTCCCGGTACCCGGAGGTGATGGTCACCGGCCTGGCCGCGCTGAGCCTGCACGGCTTCGCCGCGGCGCCGCCGCTGTCCGCCCTGGACCGCATCGACGTGCTGGTCCCGCGGGCACGCCGGCTGCGCTCGGCGGGCCTGGCCCGCATCGTCCGCACCCCGGACCTGCCCGCCGCGCGGCAGGTGTCCGGGGTGCCGGTGGCGCCGGTGCCGCGGGCCGTGGCGGACGCCGTGGCGGACCTCTCGGACGCGGCCACGGTGCGCGTGCTGCTGTCCGAGGCGGTCCGGGCCGGCCACTGCGAACCGGCCGCGGTGGTACGGGAACTGAACCAGGCCAAGCTGCTGACCCTGCCGCACGTGGTGGACGCGGTGGACTCCCTGGTGGCCGAGGGCCGGGCGCTCGCGGAGGACCGCCTGTACCGGATGGTGCGGGAGTACGGCCTGCCGGACCCGGTGTGGAACGTGGACCTGCGGCTGCCGGGCGGCCCGCACCTCGGCGGCCTGGACGCGTACTGGCCGGACCAGGCGGTGGCGGTGGAGCTGGACACCCGGGCCCCGCGCCAGGACGAGGACGCCCTCTGGTCGGAGTACGCGCGCAAGCGCGAGCACCTGGAGCGCCTGGGCATCACCGTCGTGCACATCTCCCCCAGGAAGCTCCGGGAGTCGCTGGAGCAGCAGGCGACGGTGGTCCGCACCGCCCTGATGGCCTCCGGCGACCGCGACCCGGCCGCGTACGTCGTGGTCCTGCCGCGGTAGTGCCGCCCGGGGACGGCCGGAACGGGGCCCGGGAGCGGGACCGGGCCGGCGATCGGGGCCGAGCCGGGAGCGGAGGCCGAGCCGGGAGCGGAGGCCGAGCCGCGGGCCGAGCCCGGCCGCACGGGTACCGGCCGTACGGGCCACACGGGTACGGGTCGTACAGGTACGGGCCACACGAATACGGGCCACACGAATACGGGCCACACGGATATCGGCGGCGCGGGTCAGGGCGACTGCTGTGGTTCCTCGTGGCGGGAGGCGGGGCGCCGGGTCACCCGGTCGAGCAGGGTCGCGTACGCCGCGATCATCCGGGTGCGGCTGAACCGCTCCCGGCTGTGGGCCAGGGCAGGCGCGAGGTCGGCGTGGCCGGCGACCGCGCCGGACCAGGCCAGGGCCACGGCGCCCGGGTCCGGCGGGGTGACGAAGCCGTGCCCGGCCACGATGGCCGCGCTGTCGCCGACGTCGGTGGTCACCGGCACGGCCCCGCACATCATGCCCTCGATCAGACTCAGCGGCGCGGCCTCCCCCGCCGACGAGGTGAGCGCCACGACGTCGGCGGCGGCGTGCACCGCCGCCATGTCCCGCCGTACGCCGAGCAGGTGCACCCGCTCGGCGAGCGCCCGCTCGGCGCCGAAGGCGACCTCGATGTCCGCCCACAGGGCCGGGTTCTCCGGTGTCATGCCGGCCCCGCACATCAGCACGTGCCCGCCGCCCTCGCGGCCCAGCCAGAGCCGGGCCGCGCGCAGCAGCAGCGGGACGTTCTTCATCGCGGCGTAGCGCGCGGCGAAGACGACCACCGGTGCCGCGGCCGGGATCCCGAGCGAACCCCGCACCCGCTGCCGCGCCTCCGCGTCCGGCCGGAACCGCAGCAGGTCCACCCCGTTCGGGATGACGTGCAGCAGTGCCGCCGGGATCCCGGCGGCCAGGTACGCGTCGCGGGTCGACTCGGCGCAGCACACGCACGCCACGACCGTGCCGTCCGCGATGGCCGTCCTCAGCTCGTCCAGCGCCGGTCCCTGGTTCTCCGGGTCCGAGCGGTGCAGGCAGACCACCACCGGGCGGCGCGGCAGCCCCGCCTGGTTGAGCAGGGCCAGCGGCTGCTCCTTCAGGGAGAGGATGACGTCCGCGCCCGCCATCGCCCGAGCCGTCGCGGCCAGCTCGGGCCCGCTGAACGCCCGCGCCGCGACGGTGCCGTCGACCAGGCCCGCGCTCCGGCCGAGCGAGGTGACCGGTACCCCGCCGGCCGTGAGCGCGCGATAGCAGGCGTCGTCCTCCATGCGCTGCCGGGTCGCCTCCCGGTGGACCTCACCATGGATGCTCAGCACCTGGTGGTGCTGCCTGCCGCCCTCCACCAGTCCCAGCAGGACATCGCTGTGGACGATCCGGGCACCGCCGGAGAAGAAGCCCTCGTAGACCGAGAGCACCCGCAGATCACGTTTCGCGCGCACGCGACCACCCGCCTTGCACCTGATTCAAGCCATCCCCGTGAACAGCGGGTTAGCCGATATATGGCGGTACGGACATTGCATGCGCGTTAAGACGGAAAGACGCCGGCGAAACGGTGTCTAACAGAATTCCCCCTCCAGCACGGCGTCCATGTCCCCGGCCCAGTCACCGTTGAAGTTGACCGCCAGCGCGTGCCGGCCGTCGGCCGTGGTCACCGCCGAGGAACTGGAGCCGTGGATGCCGCCGTCGTGTCCCCAGACGTGGACGCCGCAGGACAGGGTGCGGTCCATGAGCCCGAGGCCGTAGCCCGTGTTCGGGATGCCCTCGGCCGTGACCGTGGTCTTCATCTCCTTCAGCTGCCGCGCGGGCAGCAGCCGGCCGCCGAGCAGGGCCCGGTAGAAGCGGATCAGGTCGGCCGAGTCGGAGATCATCTCGCCCGCGGACGACGCGATGGACGGGTTCAGCCGGGTGACGTCGTACGACGGGCCCGCCACCGGCTGGCCCAGCTTCGAGTAGGCGCGGCTGCTCGGCTGCGGGACCGTGACCCGGGTGCCCGGCACCGTGGTGCCCGTGAGCTTCAGCGGGCGGATGATCCGCCGCTCGATCTCCTGTGCGTACGGACGGCCCGTCACGCGCTCGACGATCATGCCCGCGAGAACGTAGTTGGTGTTCGAGTAGTTCCAGGACGTGCCCGGCGCGAAGTCCGGTGCGTGGCGCATCGCGATCGCCACCAGCTCGCTCGGGGCCAGGGTGTCGTAGCGGTGCTGGAAGAAGCCGTCCTTCACGAAGTAGGCGCGGCCGAAGTCGTCGTCGGCCGTGTAGTTGTAGATGCCGCTGGTGTGATTGAGGAGCATGCGGAGCGTGATCGCGTGGCCGTCGTGGCCATGGCCGCGCACCACGCCGGGCAGCCATTTCTCCACCGGGTCGGCCAGCGACAGCCTGCCCTCGGCCGCCAGCTGGAGCAGGACGGTGGAGACGAAGGTCTTGGTGATGCTGCCGACGCGGTAGCGGTCGGCGGCGGAACGCGGGGCACCGGTGCGGGTGTCGCCGACGCCCGCGGTCGCCGACCAGGCGCCCCGCGCGTCCCGGGCGCCCGCGGTGACGCCGGGCACCCCGTCGGCGACCGCGGCCGCCATGGCCCGGCGGGTGGCCGCGTGGCCGTCGGTGCCCTCGGCGGCGCCGGCCGCGAGCACCGGTGTCGCCGCCAGTGCCGTCGAGAGCACCGCGGCCGTCGCCGCCACCACCGCCATACGTACGGACATGTCGTTTCCCCTGTTCGCTGGGCTCGTCGAGCTCGGTCGCGGGGAGGGACACCGGGGCGGCGGTGAAGGTTGCCCGGCCGTACGCCGGTTGAGCGTGTATCGGCCCTTTCGACCTCAGCCCTTCTTCAGCACCAGCTCCGTGTTGCGGTCGGTCGCGGAACCCCCGAGGGTCGTGCTGGCGCCGGGGGCGTTGAAGGACAGCTCACGATAGAGGGCGGCCAGGCCGGTCTGGGACAGGTCGGCCGGATCGGCGCGGTGCGGCGCGGCGGACTCGACGAGCGTGGTGAACAGCGACAGCGTGCCGTCCTTGTTGTCCACCAGCTCGACGACCCGGGCGAGTTGGGGGTGGTCGACGTGGGAGGCGGTGGAGATCTCCCAGAAGGAGTGGCCGCCCGCGGTGCTGTGCGGGGTGATCACGTTGCGGTGGATGTGGCCGTTCACCCAGGCGAGGACGCCCGGGTGGCGGGCGAGCAGGGCGAGGACCGCGGCGCCGTCGTGCCGCTGCTCGCCGGGGTCGGCCGGATCGGGGCGGGTGTTGTCCATCGTCGCGCTGGTGTGGTGGCTGAAGACGACGGCGTACGCGTCCTTGTTGTCCCGCAGGGTGTTCTCCAGCCAGGTCAGCTGGGCGGTGCCGATGGAGCCGTCGTAGTGGCCGCCCGGGTCGGTGGTGTCCAGGCTGATGCCGATCACGTCGTCGGTGATGCGGAACGAGTAGTACTGGGTGCCCGCGGCCACGTTGTCCGACGAGTAGCCGTGGCCGGCCGGGCCGGATCCGGTGTGGGCCGGGTCGAGGTGGGCCTTGAGGTAGTCGGCGGGGGTGTACGGGGCGCGCCTGTCGTCGGGTGTGACCGGCCGCAGATCGCGCGCGTGCGCCTGGAGCAGGTCCCGGAAGCCGGTGCCCCGGGGGTCGGCGGCGTTCCTGATGCTGTCCTGGAGCTTCTTCGCCTCGGCCGCGGACAGGCTCATCAGCTTCCTGCCGCCGACCGCGAACTCGGTGAGGTAGGGGTCGCCGTGCGAGCCGTAGCAGCCGAGCGGCAGGGCGTCGTGGTTGCCGACCGTGGAGTACCAGGGCAGGTGCAGGCCGGGGCTGCGGACCTCCCGGAGGGCCGCGGCCAAGTAGCCGTCGAGTTGCGGGAATCCGGCCGTCTTGTCCTGGTCGCGCAGGGCCGAGTCGGGCTGCCAGTACAGGCTGAGGCCACTGCTCTGCACGCCTTCGTAGTGGCGCGGGTCCCCGGTGTTGGGGGTGATGTTCCCGCCGCTCATGATCGTCATGAACCACTCCAGTTCGGAGTGGGCGTTGTTGTCGGTGTTGTCGCCGGTGGTCATCACGCAGTGCAGCGGCGAGCCGGTGGCCGGCCCGCCCCGCAGCGAGTTGATCCGCTCGACCAGCGAGACGGCCCCGGGCACGGTCAGCGCCTCGTGCGGGCGCCAGGCGTGCCGGTCGGCGGAGCGCAGGAACTCCAGCCGCAGCGGGTGCTGGACGTCCATCAGGTGCAGGTCGGTGAGCTGGACGAAGGCGGCGAGCAGGGTACGGCGGTCGGCGCGGCCGGACTTGGCGGCGGCCAGTTCCTCGCGCACCACCCGCGGCCAGCCGGGTCCGTCGCCGAGGCGCCGGTAGCCGGAGCCGCCCGGTGCGGTGGCGGCGGATTCGAGGGTGGTGCCCTTGATGTAGGGGGTGAGCGGCGGTGCGGGCGCCGTCCGCGAGGAGGCGAGGGGTGCCTCCTGGGTGGTGGCGGCCTGGCTGTCGGTGGGGCGCAGGGCGTAGCCGATGCCCGCGGAGACCGACACCGCTCCGGCGGCGGCGAGGACGGTACGGCGGTTGACCCCCAGCGCGGAGGTGGCGACAGAGCGTATGCGCGACATGGCGCGGTCTCCCCGGGTGCGAACGCGTCAGCAGTGGTTCGCGGGTGATCGCCATCGCGAACATCCCGCTGCTTGGGATCGTTGGCACCAGGGGTGACCTGCGCGTGAACGAGGCAGCAACGTGCGGCGCCGATCACCGTACGTGGATCACGGTGTACCGGACACGGTCATACGGTGGATTTCGGGCGGCCGGTGGACGGTCACTCCGTGTTCATCTGCGGGGGTAGCAGGAGGCCGCCGGGCCCGTCCGGCAGCCGTCCGGACGCCGGGCGCTCGCGCCACAGCCTGAGCGCTGTGTCGACGAGCGCGACCCGGTTCAGACCGGCCACCGCGGCCAGGTCCTGCCAGGCGGCCAGGTCGGTGGAGCCGTTCTCCTCGTTGCGCAGTTCACCGCCGGTGATCCGGCCCTCGTAGACGAGCCGTACGGCGTGGCGGTCGACGCCGCGCCCGAAGCGCCCCGGCGCGGTCCGACGCAGCGAGTCCACGCCGAGCAGGCCGGTCACCTCGATGTGGTAGCCGGTCTCCTCGAAGACCTCCCGGCGCACGGTGTCGTGGGGATCCTCGCCGTGCTCCATGCCGCCGCCGGGCAGCACCCACTCGGGCGGACCCTCGGGGGCCGGCGAGCGGGCCAGCAGGATCCGTCCCGGGCCGTCGGCCGGAGCGGCCCCCACGTCGCGAACGCACACGGCGTAGGCCGCCACCCTCAGTTTCCTGCGCACGGAGGGACGTTAGTCCGAGTGTGCCGGGTCCGGGGGCCGGACGACGGTTCCGGCCACGGTGCGACGGTATTCCGCCACGGTTCGCGTTCATGTTCCCGAAACAATCAGCGAAAGATCATCTTTTGCGGGCTTAAATCCCCCGTGGCGTATGGCGGGTGTACGCCATCCGTCCCTCACGCCACGGTCAACTCTCCCCAAAGTTCTCACCCTTGGGTAAAGCTGAGCGATCGTCCGGCACCGACATCCGGACTGCCGTGTTCAACGTTCCTTTACCTCCAAGGGATGCCGATGATCCACTCCTCCAAGAGCGACCCGACGCCGGGCGCGAGACGCGTGGCCCGCATCGCCGTGGCCGCCGGTCTGGTGGCCGCGCTCTCCGCGGCCGGCCCGATACCCCTGGCCGTCGCCGCGACCGCCCCCGCGACGACGGCCGACCCCAGCGTCAAGTCGGCCGAGACCCCCAAGCTGGGTTCCGACGACGCCGATCTGCTCGCCGCGGCCAAGGCGGCGGGCGACAAGAACGTCACCATGATGATCGCCACCGCGCCGGGCCGGACCGAGCAGGTCGCCGAGCAGTTGGACGCGGTCAAGGGCGGCTCGGTCGGCCGCACCTACGACAAGCTGGGCTACGTCCGTGCCACCGTCCCGACCGGCGCGGCGGACGCGGCCATCGCGGCCGCCACCGAGCTGTCCTCGGTGCACGCCATCGACCTGCGCCAGGAGATCGCCCTCGACGACCCGACGCCGGCCGCGGACGCCGCCCAGGGCGCCCCGGGCACCGAGTCCGCCGCGACGACGAAGACCTATCCGGCGCCGGACGGGCACACGCCCGCAAAGAACCCGTACAACCCGTCGTTCGAGACGGGCGCCGTCGATTTCGTGAAGCAGAACCCGAAGGCGGACGGCCGGGGCGTCACCATCGGCATCCTCGACTCCGGGGTCGACCTCGGCCACCCGGCGTTGCAGAAGACCACCACCGGCGAGCGGAAGATCGTCGACTGGGTGACGGCGACCGACCCGATCGTCGACGGCGACCAGACCTGGCGCCCGATGGTCAACGCCGTCTCCGGGCCGTCGTTCGCCTACGGCGGCCAGAGCTGGCGGGCCCCGGCGGGCTCCTACCAGATCAGCGTGTTCAAGGAGTCCTCCACCGCGGGCGGCGACGCGGCGGGCGACGCCAACCGCGACGGCGACACCACCGACTCCTGGGGCGTGCTGTACGACCCCGCGGCGGGCACGGTCCGGGTCGACCTGAACAACAACAACGACTTCTCCGACGACACGCCGATGAAGCCGTACAAGGACGGCTACCAGATCGGCTACTTCGGCACCGACGACCCGAAGACCGACGTGGTCGAGCGCCAGCCGTTCGTCGTGCAGATCCGCAAGGACGTGCCGATGGACCCCTACGGCGGGTCCTGGGTCGGCAAGAAGGCCGACTTCGTCAACATCGGCGTCATCGAGTCGGAGCACGGCACCCACGTCGCCGGCATCACCGCCGCAGGCGGCCTGTTCGGCGGGAAGATGAACGGCGCCGCGCCCGGCGCGCAGATCGTCTCCTCCCGCGCCTGCACCTGGTCCGGCGGCTGCACCAACGTCGCGCTCACCGAGGGCATGATCGACCTGGTGGCGAACCGCGGCGTCGACGTCGTCAACATGTCCATCGGCGGCCTCCCGGCGCTCAACGACGGCAACAACGCGCGCGCCGAGCTGTACACCCGGCTCATCGACACCTACGGCGTGCAGCTCGTCATCTCCGCGGGCAACGACGGCCCCGGCGCCAACACGATCGGCGACCCCGGCCTGGCCGACAAGGTGATCGCGGTCGGCGCGGGCATCTCCAAGGAGACCTGGGCCGCGAACTACGGCTCCCAGGTGGAGAAGAAGTACGCGCTGATGCCCTTCTCCTCGCGCGGCCCGCGCGAGGACGGCGGCTTCGCGCCGACCCTGGTCGCGCCCGGCGCGGCGATCAACACCACCCAGACCTGGCTGCCGGGCGGCCCGGTACCCGAGGCGGGCTACTCCCTGCCGGCCGGCTACTCGATGCTCCAGGGCACCTCGATGGCCTCCCCGCAGGCGACCGGTGCGACCGCGCTGCTGCTGAGCGCGGCGAAGCAGCGGCACATCGACCTCGCCCCGGCCGAGCTGCGTACGGCGCTGACCTCGACCGCCGACCACATCGCGGGCGCGCAGGCGTACGAGGAGGGCGCGGGCCTGATCAACATCGTGGACGCCTGGAAGGCCGTCAGGAACGGCGCGGGCGCCCATGACTACACGGTCAAGGCACCGGTCGACACCGCGATCGACTACGCGCTCAGGACGCCGGGCTTCGGCACCGGCCTGTACGACCGCGAGGGCGGACTGGAGGCCGGGCAGAAGAAGACGTACGACGTCACGATCACCCGTACCTCCGGACCGGCCACGGCGGTCCGGCACGAGCTGCACTTCGAGAACAACGCGGGCGGCACCTTCCGGATCGTCGGCGACGACGTGGTGAAGCTGCCGCTGAACCAGCCGGTGACCGTCAAGGTCCGGGCGGCCCCGAAGTCGGCGGGTCTCAAGAGCGCGATCCTTGAGGTCGACGACCCGAGGACCGAGGGCGTCGACAAGCAGATCCTCACCACGGTCGTGGTGGCGACGCCGGTCGACCACACCTTCTCCGCGTCGGGTTCGGTGCAGCGCAACAGCACGCAGTCGTACTTCCTCGACGTACCCGAGGGCGCCAAGTCCCTTGAGGTCGCGATCGGCGGGCTGAAGGACAAGAGCCAGACCCGGTTCATCTCCATCCACCCGTACGGCGTTCCGGTCGACGAGACCTCCACGCCGTACTGCTACAACAACTACCTGGACGGCAACGGCTGCCGGCCCGACCTGCGCTCGTACGCCGACCCGCAGGCCGGGGTCTGGGAGATCGAGGTCGAGTCGCGCCGCACCTCGCCACTGCTCGACAACCCGTACAAGCTGGACGTCACCGTGCTCGGCGCGGCCTTCGACCCGGCGACCGTGACGGTGCCCGAGGCGAAGGTCGGCGTCCCGGCCACCGCGTCCTGGAAGGTGACCAACAATTTCGCCGCCCTGGACGGCAAGCTGGTCGGCGGCCCGCTCGGCTCCGCGAAGTCCGACCGGCCCGCCATCGCGCAGGGCGAGACCCGGACCACCGAGGTGACCGTCCCGGCGGGCGCCGAGACGCTGGACGTCGCCATCGGCAACGTCTCCGACACCGCCGCCGACCTGGACCTGACCGTGTACGACGCGGACGGCAACCAGGTCGCGCTGTCCGCGGACGGCGACTCGGAGGAGGCGGTCTCCATCCCGGAGCCGGCCGCGGGCACCTACACCGTCGAGGTCGTGGGCTACTCGGTGCCGTCGGGCTCGACCGACTTCGACTACCGGGACGTGTTCTTCTCCTCCGCGCTCGGTTCCGTCACGGTCGACGGCTCGGCTCCGGTCAAGCTCGGCACGGGCGCATCGGCGACGGTGACCGGGCAGGTCACGGCCGCGGCCGCGGCTCCGGCGGGCCGTGAGTTCTTCGGCCAGGTGCAGTTGGTGAACGCGCGCGGCACGGTCGCGGGCGTCGGCAGCGTGCAGATCGAAAAGGTCACGCCGTGACGCTGTGAGGCTGTGACGCCGACGGGCGGGGCGGGTGTCCTGACGGACGCCCGCCCCGCTCCGTCCGGCACGGCCCCGGACCGCCGCCCGGGGCGCACCCGACCGGGCCCGCCGGCTCCCCGGCTCAGGACGCGCCGCCGGAAGGGCAGGCAGCGTCGAGTGAGCCGGGCAGGGCGTCCGTGATCCAGTCGCGTTCGACGGCCACGCGAATGTCGCCCACGACCCACCGGGTCGCGTCCCGCTCGCCCCGGCCGACCAGGACGAGCACGTGCTGTCCGGGGCGCGGCGCGGGCGACGCGGCCGCGTCGAGCAGGACACGGACCTCGGCCGGGCCGTGCGCGGGCTTGTAGGAGCGGAGCACGGTCAGGGTGACGCTGCTGCCCCCGGAGGTGCCCGGCCGCGGCTCCACCTGGGCCACCGTGCCCTCCACGACCAGGCGGGAACAGGCCAGCTCGCGCTCCGGGTCCGCCGGCCGGCCGGCGGGCCCGGCGTCCCGGCCCGCGACCCCGGCGTCGCTCTTGGCCGCCGCCCCGGCGCTGTCGTCCGCGCCGCCGCCGGCCCGCGTCACCACCCAGCCGAAGCCCAGGACCAGGGCGAAGGCCGCGGCACCGGCGAGCGAGCCGAGCGCGATCCGCAGGGCGCGCCGACGGCCGCCCGGACGGCCGGGCTCCGGCGGCCGGCCGGGACCGGCGGGGCGAGTACGGCTCCGGGCACGCCGTGCGGGGGGCACCGCCGGACCGGGGCCCTCCGCCGTACCGGGGCCCTCCGGTCCGCCGGCGCCCTGCGGTGTACCGGTCCCGCCGATCACCGCTGCCCCGGCCACCGCGCCCCTGGCCGTCTCCTCCCCCGTCAACGCCTCGGCCAGCCAGGCCAGTTGGTCCCGCAGCACCGCCACGTCGGCCTCGGCCGCCCGGTGTGCGGCGAGCCGGGCGGGGTCGCGGCACACCTCCTGCGGCAGCGGGTCCCCGGTGATCGCGGCCATCAGGGCGTCCGCGTCGTCGTGCTCCCCGATCGCCCTGTACTCCCCGTACCCCCCGTACTCCCGGTACTCCCCGTGCTGCTCTCCCGCGCCTCCCGCGCCTCCGGTGCCACCGGTGCCACCGGCGCCTCCGGCTCCTCCGGTGTCCCGCGCATCCTCGTGTCCGGCGGTCATGTCACACCACCTCGTCCTCGTGCAGCCGGTCGCGCAGCACGCGGACCGCCGTGTGCAGCCTGCTCTTGACCGTGCCCTCCGGGATGCCCAGTTCCTCGGCGATCCCCCGCACCGACAGGTCGGCGAAGAACCGGAGCACGACCACCTGCCGCTGGGCGGCCGGCAGCCCGTCCAGACCCCGGGCGACCGCGAGGGACAGCAGGCTGGTCTCCTCGCCCGAGGGGTGCGCGGGCTCGCGCAGCGCGGCCAGCCGCTCCCCCAGCCGTTCCTGGCGGCGCCTGGCCCGGTGCCAGTCCATGGCCAGGTTGGAGGCGACCACCGCCACCCACGCCGACACGTCCCGCGGCGCCTCGCGACCGCTCGCGGCCCGCTCCAGCAGCCGCAGCCGGACCTGCTGCACCCCGTCCGGCAGGTCCGACTGCGGCACGCCGCCGAGCGCGAGCACCGCCCGCACCCGTCGCTCCTGGGCCGCGTCCAGCGGATCGTCCCCGCCGCGGACCGCCTCCTGCCCGCGGCGGGCCCTTCTACGCAGCACAGCCACCTCTCCCCTCCCCGCGTTTCCCCTACGACGCGGAAGCGGGGCGAAACGTTCGCTGCGGGCCCGGGGATTTCGCCTCCCCGTCCCACCACCCGGACAATGGATTGGACAGGACGGGCATGGACAGACGCATCCTGGAGCGGCCGCCGTGCCGCACGCACAGAGGCCGCACACACACGTAGTACGGAGGAACCCGTGAAGGTCGGAATCGTCGGAGCCACCGGTCAGGTCGGCACGGTCATGCGCAGGATCCTCGCCGAGCGGAGTTTCCCGGCGGAGGAACTGCGGCTGTTCGCCTCGGCCCGCTCGGCGGGGACGGTCCTGGACGGCGTACCGGTGGAGGACGCGGCGACCGCCGACTTCACCGGCCTGGACATCGTCCTGTTCTCCGCTGGCGGCGCCACCTCCCGGGCGCTGGCCGAGAAGGTCGCCGGACAGGGCGCCGTCGTGATCGACAACTCCTCCGCCTGGCGGCGGGACGCGGACGTACCCCTGGTGGTCTCCGAGGTGAACCCGCACGCGATCGCGCACCGCCCCAAGGGCATCATCGCCAACCCGAACTGCACCACGATGGCCGCGATGCCGGTGCTCAAGCCGCTGCACCGGGAAGCGGGCCTCGAAGCCCTGGTCGTCGCCACCTACCAGGCGGTCTCCGGTTCGGGCCTCGCGGGCGTGGCGGAGCTGCACGGCCAGGCCCAGAAGGTGGTCGCCGACGCCGACCGGCTCACCCACGACGGAGCGGCCGTCGACTTCCCCGAACCGCAGGTCTACAAGCGGCCCATCGCCTTCAACGTGCTCCCCTTCGCGGGCAACCTCGTCGACGACGGTCTGAACGAGACCGACGAGGAGCAGAAGCTCCGCCACGAGTCCCGCAAGATCCTGGAGATCCCCGGCCTCAAGGTCTCCGGCACCTGCGTCCGGGTCCCGGTCTTCACCGGCCACTCCGTCCAGATCAACGCCCGCTTCGCGCGTCCGCTGTCCCCGGAGCGGGCCACCGAGCTGCTCGCCGCGGCGCCGGGCGTCGTGGTCACCGACATCCCGACCCCGCTCCAGGCGGCCGGCCAGGACCCGTCGTACGTCGGCCGGATCCGCCGGGACGAGACGACGGACCACGGTCTGGCCCTGTTCGTCGCCAACGACAACCTGCGCAAGGGTGCGGCCCTGAACGCCGTCCAGATCGCGGAGCTGGTCGCGGCCGAACTGGCGGGGTGAGACACGCAGGCACACGAGAAGGGGCGCCCACCGGCCGGTGGGCGCCCCTTCGGGGTTCACAGGGCAAGATGTCTGCGCAGAGCGACGTCGATCTTCGCCATCTGCTGCCGGGGCACCGTGCCGAGCGGCCGCAGCAACCGGTCGGGGGCGAGCGCACGCACCTGCTCGCACTGCACCTTGGAGTCTTTGAGAAGACCGCATTCGCCCGCGGGGAGCAGCACCTGGAACGGGTGGACACGAGCGGTGTTGGTCGTCAGTGGGACCAGCGTGACCACGCCGAGTCCCGTTCGCTCGACCGCCGCGTTGGCGCTGTCGTTCGAGACGATCACCGCGGGACGGGCCTTGTTCGCCTCGCTGCCCCGTGACGGTTCGTAGTCGACGAGATAGATGTCACCGCGCTTCATCGATCAGTCCGTCCCCCGAGAACCGGTCCCAGAACTCGGCGTCCTCGCTGCCGTCCCATTCGGCGAACGCCGCCGCGTACTCCTCCACGAGCCGCGCCTGCCTCAGCAGCTCGATGGCGTCGTGTATCACCGCCGAACGGGACTCCGCATCGGTACGGGCCGCGTACTCGTCGACGAAGGCGACATCCTCCTGCGGCAGACTCACACTGATCTTCATACCACCACGCTAGCAGGGTATGACCAAGCTAGCCACCAGTCGTACTACCGTGCGGGCGCTAACCCCTGCGCACCTCGTAGAGGAAGCACCCGTACTCCACCGCCCGCACATGGACCAGCGCCACCTCCGGATCCGCGAACGCCTCCGCGAAGGCCGCCTCGAAGCCGTCGGGCTCCGTCACGAGCCGCCCGCCGAGGATCCGGCCGTCGGCCGAGTAGCGGCGCACCGTCCGGTGCGCGTTCGCGAACGGGTGGCCGCCCCCGGCGACCGGCCCCGGGCACTCCCGGGCATGGATGAAGACCGGCCCCTGCTCGTCGTAGGCGCCGGGCTCGGCGCCCGTCCCGGCCGCCCAGCGGCGCAGCGGCGCGTACGACACGAGCGCTGTCGACTCGCCGGGCGTGCTGCGGCGCAGACAGCAGCGCAGCGGCGCGCCGCCCTCCTCGTCGGTCAGGGGAACCGTCTCGCGCCCCGCGTCGTCCACGGCGCGCAGTTCCTCAAGGGCCGCCGGGTCGAGGGGACGTGCGGTGTATGTCGTCATCCCACCAGGCTGGCGCGCGTCCGCCCCGGTCACCGGCGGGATGCGGACATCGCGTTCTGTGGATGACCCGTGGAAGGATGGCACAACCCACACATAACGAGGAGATGACCGCGTGCCTGGCACAAACCTGACTCGGGAAGAGGCGCAGCAGCGGGCGAAGCTGCTCACCGTTGACTCGTACGAGGTCGATCTCGACCTCTCCGGCGCGCAGGAGGGGGGCACCTACCGGTCCGTGACCACCGTGCGCTTCGATGTCGCGGAAGCGGGCGCCGCGTCCTTCATCGACCTGGTGGCCCCCGCGGTCCACGAGGTGACGCTCAACGGCGACCCGCTCGACCCGGCCGCGGTCTTCGCGGACTCGCGGATCGCGCTGCCGGGCCTCCAGGCGGGCCGCAACGAGCTGCGGGTCGTGGCCGAGTGCGCGTACACGAACACCGGTGAGGGGCTGCACCGCTTCATCGACCCGGTCGACGAGCAGGCGTACCTGTACACCCAGTTCGAGGTGCCGGACGCCCGCCGGGTCTTCGCCTCCTTCGAGCAGCCGGACCTGAAGGCGACCTTCCAGTTCACCGTGAAGGCGCCCACGGGCTGGACCGTCATCTCCAACTCGCCGACGCCCGAGCCCAAGGACGACGTCTGGGTCTTCGCGCCGACGCCGCGCATCTCGACCTACATCACGGCGCTGATCGCCGGGCCGTACACCTCGGTGCACAGCGTGTACGAGAAGGACGGGCAGAGCGTGCCGCTCGGCATCTACTGCCGTCCCTCCCTCGCCGAGTACCTCGACTCGGACGCGATCTTCGAGGTCACCCGGCAGGGCTTCGAGTGGTTCCAGGAGAAGTTCGACCACCCGTACCCGTTCGAGAAGTACGACCAGCTGTTCGTGCCGGAGTTCAACGCGGGCGCGATGGAGAACGCGGGCGCGGTGACCATCCGGGACCAGTACGTCTTCCGGTCGAAGGTGACCGACGCGGCCTACGAGACGCGGGCCGAGACCATCCTGCACGAGCTGGCCCACATGTGGTTCGGCGACCTGGTCACCATGGAGTGGTGGAACGACCTGTGGCTGAACGAGTCGTTCGCCACGTACACCTCCATCGCCTGCCAGGCGTACGCGCCCGGATCCCGGTGGCCGCACTCGTGGACCACCTTCGCCAACTCCATGAAGACGTGGGCCTACCGGCAGGACCAGCTGCCCTCCACGCACCCGATCATGGCCGAGATCCGCGACCTGGACGACGTGCTGGTCAACTTCGACGGCATCACGTACGCCAAGGGCGCCAGCGTGCTCAAGCAGCTCGTCGCCTACGTCGGCATGGACGAGTTCTTCAAGGGCGTGCAGACCTATTTCAAGCGCCACGCCTACGGCAACACGCGCCTGTCCGACCTGCTGGGCGCCCTGGAGGAGACCTCCGGCCGCGATCTGCGGACGTGGTCGAAGAAGTGGCTGGAGACGGCCGGGATCAACATCCTGCGCCCGGCGGTGGAGACGGACGCCGACGGTGTCATCACGTCCTTCGCGATCCGCCAGGAGGCCCCCGCCCTGCCCGCCGGCGCCAAGGGCGATCCGGTGCTGCGCCCGCACCGGATCGCGGTCGGCCTGTACGACCTGGACGCGGCGAGCGGCAAGCTGGTGCGGGGCGACCGGCTGGAACTGGACGTGGACGGCGAGCTGACGGCCGTACCGCAGCTGGCCGGGCGGCGCCGCCCGGCCGTGATCCTGCTCAACGACGACGACCTGTCGTACGCGAAGGTCCGCCTGGACGAGGCGTCGCTGGCCTTCGTCACCGAGCACCTCGGCGACTTCGCGTCCTCGCTGCCCCGCGCGCTGTGCTGGGCCTCCGCCTGGGACATGACCCGGGACGCGGAGCTGGCCACCCGTGACTACCTGTCCCTGGTGCTGTCCGGCATCGGCAAGGAGTCCGACATCGGCGTCGTGCAGTCGCTCCAGCGCCAGGTGAAGCTGGCGATCGAGATGTACGCCGCGCCCTCCGCGCGCGAGGCGCTGCTCACCCGCTGGACGGACGCCACCCTGGCGCACCTGCGCTCCGCCGAGCCGGGCAGCGACCACCAGCTGGCCTGGGCCCGCGCGTTCGCCGCGACCGCCCGCACGCCGGAGCAACTGGACCTGCTGGAGGGTCTGCTGGAGGGCACGCAGACCGTCGAGGGCCTGGCCGTGGACACGGACCTGCGCTGGGCGTTCGTGGAGCGGCTGGCGGCGGTCGGCCGGTTCGACGAGACGGAGATCGCGGGCGAGTACGAGCGGGACCGGACCGCCGCGGGCGAGCGGCACGCGGCCACCGCGCGGGCGGCCCGTCCGACGCCGGAGGCCAAGGCGGAGGCGTGGGCGTCGGTCATCGAGTCCGACAAGCTCCCGAACGCCGTCCAGGAGGCCGTGATCGGCGGCTTCGTGCAGACCGACCAGCGGGAGCTGCTGGCGCCCTACGCCGAGCGGTACTTCGAGGTCGTCAAGGGCATCTGGGACTCCCGCTCGCACGAGATCGCCCAGCAGATCGCGGTCGGCTTCTACCCGTCGATCCAGGTGTCCGAGGAGACCCTGGTGAGGACGGACACCTGGCTCGCCGCGGCCGAGCCGGGCGCGGCCCTGCGCCGCCTCGTGTCGGAGTCCCGCGCGGGCGTCGAGCGGGCCCTGAAGGCCCAGGCCGCGGACGCCGCGGCGGCGACCGCGTAGTCGTCCGCGGCGCGTCGACACGCGCACGACGAAGGGGCGCCCGGCGTGGCGCCCCTTTTCGTCGTCTTTCCGGCGTGTCGTGCGGCGTGGCGGCCGGCGCCCTCGGCGCGGGCCGACGGCGGGTCAGACCCTCGCCTTGCCCTTCGTCACGCGGATCTTCGACTTGTCCAGCACCATCACCAGACCCGCGATGATCACGAACAGCGCGAGCGGGGCGAGAACGAAGAGGCCCAGCGTCTGGATGACGCTCAGGCCCTTGCCGGGATCGTCGCCGTCGTCGCGGGTGAGCGCGAGCGCGGGGGACGACATGAGCAGCATCATCAGCGTCGTACCGGCGGCCAGGGCGCCGGCGCGCAGGGCGTTCTTCTTGTCCACGGTGCAAAAGTAGCGAACGCCGGAACCCGGTGCGCGTCCGGGGTGCCCTTGGCGCGCCGACGACAGGTGGCAAAAGGGCCCCGGTCCCGGCTCATCCGGCCGTGCGCAGGGTTTCCAGCAGCGCGTGCAGCCTGGGCGCGGCGGTCAGCTCCTCCAGGGTCACCGGGCGGCCCTGGGCGTCGGCGACGGGCAGGCGCCAGTTCGGGTACTGGTCCCAGGTGCCCGGCACGTTCTGCGGGCGGCGGTCGCCGATGCCGTCCGGCAGCCAGACGCCCACCAGGCGGGCCGGGGTGCGCAGCAGGAAGCGGTGGACTGCCTGGATCCGGGCCTCTTCGGCGGCCTGCGAGCCGGTCTGCGAACCGACACCGATCTGCGCGACGTCACCGATCTGCGAGCCGTCACCGGCGGGCGAGCCGTCACCGGCGGGCGGCCGGAGCAGTCCGAGGCGGGTGAGCAGGTCCAGCCATTCCTCCGTGTCCACGGCGGCTGCCGCGCGCTCCTCGGCCACCGGGTGGGTGAGCAGGCCGAGGCGGTCGCGCAGGTCGACGTGCTCGCCGGTGAGCCGGGCGGCCGTGGGCGGCAGGTCGTGGGTGGTGGCGGTGGCCAGGCAGTCGGCACGCCAGCGGTCGGGCGGAAGCGGAAGGCCGTCACCCGTCCAGTCCCGTTCGAACCACAGCACCGACGTGCCGAGCACCCCGTGGCGCCGCAGGGTCTCGCGGACGCCCGGCTCCACGGTGCCGAGGTCCTCGCCGATCACCACGGCACCGGCCCGGGACGCCTCAAGGGCGAGGAGCGCGAGCATGGCCTCGGCGTCGTGGCGGACGTACGTACCCTCCGTCGGCGGCTGTCCCTGGGGCACCCACCACAGCCGGAACAGGCCCATGACGTGGTCGATGCGGACCGCGCCCGCGTAGCGGAAGAGGGCGCGCAGGAGCTGCCGGTAGGGGGCGTGGCCGCAGGCCGCGAGGCGGTCGGGGCGCCAGGGCGGCAGGCCCCAGTCCTGGCCGAGGGCGTTGAAGGCGTCCGGCGGGGCGCCCACCGACATCCCGGCGGCGAAGAACTCCTGCTGGGCCCAGGCGTCGGCGCCCCGGGGGTGCACGCCGACGGCGAGGTCGTGCACGATCCCGACCGGCATGCCCGCCTCGCGTGCGGTGCGCTGGGCGGCGCCGAGCTGGGTGTCGGTGAGCCAGGCCAGCCAGGAGTGGAAGTCCACCCGGTCCGTCAGCTCGGTGCGGGCCCTGGCGGTGCCGGGCGAGCGGGGGTCGCGCAGCTCCGGCGGCCAGGTGTGCCAGTCGGAGCCGTGCAGTTCGGCGAGCGCGCACCAGGTGGCGTGGTCCTCCAGCGCCTGGCCCTCCTGGGTGCGGAAGCGGGCGAGGGCGGCCTGCCGGTCCGGGGCGAGGGGCACCTGCCGGACCAGTTCCAGCGCCTCCCGCTTGAGTTCCCACACCGCGTCCCGGTCGATGAGCGCGCCCCTGTCGAGCACGTCGGCGCGCAGCCGGGCGGCGCGGTCCAGGAGGCCGCCGACCTGTGCGCGGTCCTCGACCTGGGCGAACTCGGGCACGTCCGCCACCCGCAGATGCACCGGGTCGGGGAAACGGCGGGAGGACGGCCGGTACGGGGAGGGGTCGGTCGGCGCGCCGGGTACGGCCGCGTGCAACGGGTTGACCTGAACGAATCCGGCACCGGCGGTACGCGCCGCCCAGTCGGCCAGCTCGCTGAGGTCCCCGAGGTCGCCCATGCCCCAGGACCGCCCGGACAGCAGCGAATAGAGCTGGACGAGGAGCCCGTACGAGCGTCCGGCGGGGGTGGGCAGCCGGTCGGGGGCGACGATCAGATGGCTCTCGGCGATGCGGCCGTCCGGGGCGGTGGCCGTCACCCGGTGGACCCCGGCCGGGAGCCGGTCGGCGGTGGCGCGGCTCTCGCCCTGTTCGGTGTCGACGCGCAGCCGGGTGCCGGGCGGCAGGGCGCCGAGCGGGCTCGCGGTGCCGGGCGGCGGGGTGCCGGGTGGCTCGGTGTCGCCCGCGGTGTCGGGCGGGCTCGCGGTGCCGGACGGCTCGGTGTCGCCCGCGGTGTCGGGCGGACTCGCCGTGGTGGTCCAGCGCACCATCGTGGGCGGCAGGAGCCGTTCGCGCAGTTCACGCTCGCGGGCGGCGAGCGCGGCGCGGACCTCCTGCGGGGTGGAGGCGGCGACGTCCAGCGCGGCCAGGGCGGCCACCACGGCGGCGGTGGAGGCGGCGACCGTACGGTCCGGGGCGGGGCGGTAGGAGGTGGCAACGCCGTACAGCTCGGCGAGCCGGCGCAGCTCCTCGTCGTCGGGGGCGGCGGCCGGTCCGGGCGCGGTCACCTACCGTCCCGGAGTGAGCATGTCCGCACCGATGGGGTCCTCGGCCGCGTCGGACTCGCTGGTCAGCGGGGCCAGGTCGGTCAGCGGCGGCTCGCTGGTCAGGGGCTCGGCGTCGGGCAGCGGTGGTTCGCTGGTCAGCGGGGTCTCGACGTGTGCGCCCTCCGCGCTGAACACGCAGTGGTGGGTGTTCTCGGGGTCGGTCGGCGGCACCGGTCCGGGTTCGTACCCGGGTGCGCGGACGGGTTCGTGACCGGCCTTGTGACCGGGTTTGTGACCCGGTTTGTGCTGGGCCGGAAACGAGAGATGAGCCGGTGCGGGCACGGTGGTCTCCTTTGTCGGGTAACGACGGATTCCGACGATAGCGTTCTGCGGGTAACGGCAGCCCTACCCAGTCGCGACGGTCGCACTCGCCCCTCCGCGGGGTGGGGCGCACTCGCCGTGCGGGCTCGGGGCGTCGGTGTGTGCGGGCGGGATGGGCTTGGGAGTGCCGCGCCGTGCAAGTGGAATGGGGCTGAGCGCGCAGTTCCCCGCGCCCCCTGAGGGGGCTTGAGCGTTCGTGGGCGGGGCAGCGTGCAGTGCCCCGTGGCCGGGGGTGGCCACGGGGTGTGCGAAGGCCCGGATCGTCAGGCGGAAATGCCGTCGATCCGGGCCATGGCGTCCTCCGCGCCGCACGGCTGCAAGTAGGGCAGCCAGCGCGGGTCCCTATGGCCGGTGCCGATGATGCGCCAGGCAAGGCCGGTGGGCGGGGCCGGTTTGTGGCGCAGCCGCCAGCCGATCTCGAAGAGGTGTCGGTCGGCCTTCACGTGGTTGCAGCGGCGGCAGGAGGCCACCACGTTGTCCCAGACGTGCTTGCCCCCGCGGCTGCGCGGGATGACGTGGTCGACGCTGGTTGCGACGCCACCGCAGTACATGCACCGGCCCCCGTCCCGGGCGAAGAGTGCCCGTCGGGTCAGAGGAACGGGCCCCCGGTAGGGAACCCGAACGAATCGCTTGAGCCGGACCACGCTAGGTGCGGGGAGTGTGACGGTTGCGCTGTGCATGAAGGCGCCCGATTCCTCCAAGGCGACTGCCTTGTTCTCCAGGACGAGGACGAGCGCGCGGCGGAGCGGTACGACGCCGAGCGGCTCGTACGACGCGTTGAGGACCAGGACATGCGGCACGGATGCCTCCTTGTACGCCGGCGGCGCGTGGCTCGCGCCGGGACGATCTGCAGTCAGTCTCCCCTCATGCCTGGTGGAAGCGCCACCATGTCCCGGTAACGGGCTGGGAGTGTTTTCGACCACACCTGGATTCATCCCCCGGATCACGGCCTGTTCAAGCCCGCGTGACCCGGGTCTCTCCCGTGCTCGCCGCACAGCGCACACACAATGCCCCGTTAGTGTGTTGGTTCTGCCCGTCCGGTGACAGTTCCGTGATCTCGCCCACCCCGACGCCACGAGCACCTCGGCGTCGCCGACGACCATGACGCCCTGCCGACCATGACCGCCGTGCCGGAGGCAGACCGCTGCGCCTGGAGGTACCCGCCGTGTCCCTGTCCGCCGCCGTGACGACCGCCACCTCGTCACTGCCCCCGTCCCCGTCGCAGTCGACGGTCCCGACGCTGCCCACGCTCCAGGACGCCCACGAGAGTGCGGTGGGCGCCGCCAGCTGGGTCGAGCAGAACTGGTCGACGTGGCTCGCCATCGGGCTCCGGGTCCTGCTGATCCTGGTGATCGCGGCGGTGCTGAGAGTGCTGGTGCGGCGGGCGATCACCAAGCTGATAGACCGGATGACCCGGACCGTCCAGGCGGTCGACGGCACGGCGCTGGGCGGGCTGCTGGTCAACGCCGAGCGCCGTCGGCAGCGCTCGCAGGCGATCGGCTCGGTGCTCAGGTCGGTCGCCTCGTTCCTGATCCTCGGCACGGCGGCGCTGATGGTGCTGTCCACCTTCCAGATCAATCTGGCCCCGCTCCTCGCGTCGGCCGGTGTGGCGGGCGTGGCGATCGGTTTCGGCGCCCGGAACCTGGTCACGGACTTCCTCTCCGGTGTCTTCATGATCCTGGAGGACCAGTACGGCGTCGGCGACCAGATCGACGCGGGCGTCGCCACCGGCGAGGTCGTCGAGGTCGGCCTGCGGGTGACCAAGCTGCGCGGCGGCGACGGCGAGATCTGGTACATCCGCAACGGCGAGGTCAAACGCATCGGCAACCTCTCCCAGGGCTGGGCGACGGCCGGTGTGGACGTGACGGTGCGCCCCAGCGAGGACCTGGACCGGGTGCGGGCCACCCTCGACTCGGTGGCCGAGCGGATGAGCAAGGAGGAGCCCTGGAACGAACTGCTCTGGGGCCCGGTAGAGGTGCTCGGCCTGGACAGCGTCCTGATCGACTCGATGGTGGTCCGCATGTCCGCCAGGACGATGCCGGGCAAGTCCCTGTCCGTGGAGCGTGAGCTGCGCTGGCGCATCAAGCGGGCCTTCGACGCGGCGGACATCCGCATCGTCGGCGGGGAGGCTCCGGCGGTGGACGCCGAGGCGGCCGACCCGACGGCGTCGGTCGCGGCCCCGTCGGCGTTCAGCAACTCGGCGTCCCCGCAGGCGGAGGCGGCGGCCCCGATCACACCCCAGCGGCCGCCGACGAAGTGACGGAGCGGGGCGGTCGGCGACGGATCGATTCGGCACGCTCGTTCGAGTGACGGCGCCCGCTGTTCCGGTACCGCACGCCGACCGGGCCGTCCATTGTTGTGCCGGGGCACCCGGCGCGGGCTTAGCCTGACAGCAGCGCGGCAAGGAGAACCAGCGATGAGCGCCGAACCGATCATGGAGCCGGTGATGACGCAGGTGGACCCCATCGACCTGTTGATCGCGTTCGAGGAGGCGTCGCCGATGCCGATTCGAGCGGAGTACATCGAGGAGACGGGCATCGTGCCGCCTCAACCGGACGAAGAACACAGCGACGGTATCGCACAGCTTTTTCTCCAGTTCAACGACGCGGGATTCCGCTTCGCGGGCTTCGGCATGGGCTTCCGCGCCGCGCACGAGGACAGCCGGACCGCGGCCCTGGTCATCCCGGACTTCTATGTCCGCCGCCGCAAGGCCACGGAATTGGACGAGGCGTACTCCAAAACTCACAAGGGCTGGTATCCCATCGACATGCTGGCCGTGGTCGGAGAGGTGACGTCCACGAACCACGAAGTCGACACTGGTCCCAAGTTGCGCATCTACGCGGGTGCCGGGGTTCCCGTGTACGTCCTCATCCATCGCAAGGAAAAAGTGGCCTACTGCTTCTCGGATCCCGCGGCCACCGAGGACACCACGGTTCCTGCGACCACGGGCGATGCCACGGTCAAGCACCGCTATCGGCGGGAGGTGAAGGTCGACCTGGGCCTCCCCCTCCCCCTCCCCGCCCCCTACCCCGCCCTGGACACCACCGCCTTCCTCACGGACTGACCCCTTCCGCACCCATCTCACCGAGCGCGCCACAACCGGTCGGCCGCGCCCACCGCGCCACCTGGCACAGGGCGATGAAGGCGCCGCCCTTGTCCAGACCGGCCGCGGCCCGCAGGGTGTCCGTCGCCCGGACCTCGATCCGCAGGTGCCGCGCGGCCTCGTCGTGGACGGCGTCGGACAGACCCGTGAGCGCCATCAACGGCACGACCTCCGCAAGCGCCGTCCCCCAGAGCCGTACCAGCAGCCCGCCCCGCAGTGTCACCCGTCCCCCACCGATCGCCCCGCTCCAGCCGGATCCCGCAGGTAACGACTGGATTGCCGCCCGAACTCGCTCTTGACGCCCCTCGCGCGGCAGCTTACGTTTTCCAGCCAACAGGAAACTTTCCTAACAGTGACCATGGGTGGATGTGCCACCAGGGCCACTGAGCGGCTGGTCAGCTGGAAGGGCAGGTGTCGATCACTGATGGCAGGATCCGCCGGCACGCCGGGCACTCCCCGCGTCCTGCGCGCCATGAACGACCGCGCGGCGCTGGACCTGCTGCTGGCGCACGGGCCGCTGTCCCGCACCCGGATCGGCAAGCTCACCGGCCTGTCCAAGCCGACCGCCTCCCAACTGCTCGCCCGTCTGGAGGCGGCCGGGCTGGTGCTGGCCACCGGCACCAGCGAGGGCCGTCCGGGCCCCAACGCCCAGCTCTACGCGGTCAACCCGGCCGCGGCGCACGCCGCCGGGCTCGACGTCACCCCCGGCCGCATCCGCGCCGCCGTCGCCGACATCACCGGCCGCACCGTCGGCGAGTACGAACTGCCCACCCCCGGCCGACGCCCCGCACAGCCGGTCGTACGGCAGGTGGCCGACGCCCTGGACGGCGCGGTGAAGGCCGCCGGACTGGCCCGGGGCGACGTGCACCGCCTCGTCATCGGCACCCCGGGCGCCTTCGACCCGGGCACCGGCCGTCTGCGCTACGCCTCCCACCTGCCCGGCTGGCACGCCCCGGCGCTGCTCGACGAACTCGCCGCGGCGCTGCCGATGCCGGTCGAGTACGAGAACGACGTCAACCTCGTCGCCATCGCCGAGCAGCGGCTCGGCGCGGCCCGCGGACACGGCGACTTCGTACTGCTGTGGAACCAGGAGGGCCTGGGCGCCGCCCTGGTCCTGGGCGGCAGACTGCACCGCGGCTGGACCGGCGGCGCCGGCGAGGTCGGCTTCCTGCCGGTGCCGGGTACGCCGCTGGTGCGCCAGGTGGCCAAGGCCAACAGTGGCGGCTACCAGGAACTCGCCGGCTCCCAGGCGCTGCCCCGGCTGGCCCGGGAGCTGGGCGTCCAGGACGTGCCGGGCGGACCGTACGCCGAGGCCGCGGCGGCGCTCGTGGGCCGCGCCGCCGACCACGGCGGCGGCCCCCACCGGGAGTTTCTGCGGACGTACGCCACCCGGCTGGCCACCGGTCTCGCCTCGCTCGTCGCCGTCCTCGACCCCGAACTCGTCGTCCTCACCGGCACCGCCCTCACCGCGGGCGGCGAGGTGCTGCGCGCCCTCGTCCAGGCCGAGCTGGAGGAACTGGCCGCGCCCCGCCCGCGCCTCGTCGTCGGCGAGGTGCTAGAACACCCCGTGCTGCGCGGCGCGTTGGAGAGCGCGCTCGCCACCACCCGCGACGAGGTCTTCGACACCTCGCGCTGAGCCGAGCCCGCGCTTCCTTTCCCGCCCACCCCTTTCCCGCAACCACACCGCACCGCACCGCCCCCGCACCGCACGGCCCCCGCACCGCACGGCCCCCGTCCCGCACCGCCCGCCCTAGGGAGACACCGCCATGCCCCACGCCATACCCGGAGTGGTCCGAACGCCGGCACCCGGAGTGGTCCGAAAGACGGCTTTCGCCCTCACCGCCTCGCTGGCTCTGCTCGCCACCGCCTGCACCGGCCAGTCGGGCGGGGGTGCTGACGACCCCTCCAAGGAGACGACCATCAACTTCTGGCACGCCTGGAGCGCGCCGAGCGAGGTGCAGGCGGTCAAGTCGCTGATCGCGGGCTTCGAGAAGGCCCACCCCACCATCCACGTCAATGTCGTCGGCAACATGACCGACGACAAGATGAACCAGGCGCTGCGCACCGGCGGCACCAAGGCGCCCGACGTGATCTCCTCCTTCACCACCAACAGCGTGGGCAAGTTCTGCTCCTCCGGCGCGCTGATCGATCTGAACCCGTTGTTCAAGAAGTCGGGCATCGATCCCGCGGCGACGTTCCCGAAGGCGATGAACGAGTACACCCAGTTCGACGGCGACCGCTGCTCGGTGCCACTGCTGGGCGACGCCTACGGGCTCTACTACAACAAGAAGGAGTTCGAGAAGGCGGGCATCGCCGGACCGCCGAAGACCTGGAGCGAGTTCGTGGCGGACGCGAAGAAACTGACGATCACCAAGGGCGACAGCTACGAACAGCTCGGATTCATGCCGAACTACCACGGCTGGGAATCCACCACCGAGCACTACTTCGCGCAGTACTCACCCACGTATTTCGCCCCGGACGGCACGTCGAACCTGGCCAAGGACCCCGCTTTCGAGGCCGGGTTCACCCGCCAGAAGCAGCTCGTGGACGAACTCGGCGGATATCAGAAGCTGGAGAAGTTCCGCGCCACGCTCGGCGACGAGTGGGGCATCAACCACCCCTTCCACACCGGGCAGGTGGCCATGCAGCTGGACGGCGAGTGGCGGCTCGGCATGGCCGAGTTGGCGCAGTCGGGCTTCGACATCGGCGTGGCGCCGCTGCCGGTGCCCGACGAGCTGGCGGACCAGTACGGCAAGGGCTACGTCACCGGCACCATCGCGGGCATCGCCGCCACCAGCAAGAAGCAGAACGCGGCCTGGGAACTGGTGAAGTACATGACCACCGACACGAACGCGGTGGTGGGCTTCGCGAACGCCATCCACAACCTGCCCTCCACGCTGGCCGCCCTCAAGTCGCCGAAGCTGAAGTACGACCCGCGGTTCAAGACCTTCCTGGACATCGCCGCCGACCCGCACTCCACCACGACCCCCGCGTCGGTCGACGGCGGCACCTACCTGGTGACCATCCAGCAGTTCGGTTACGACTACGAGAGCGGCAAGGTCACCGATCTGAAGGCCGGTCTGGAGAAGACGGCCGCGCAGATCGACACGGACATCGCGCAGGCGAAGTAGCCCGGGGCCACGGAGATGAGCACCGTCACCCTCGCGTCGAAGCGCCGCCGGGCAGCGCTTCGCACGGTCGCGTTCATGTCGCCCTGGCTGATCGGCTTCGCGGTCTTCTTCGCGTACCCGCTGATCTCGACGGTCTACTTCTCGTTCATGCACTACGACGGCTTCCGGGCGCCGACGTGGAGCGGCACGAAGAACTGGACCTACGTCTTCGAGCACTACCCCCTCTTCTGGCCCGCGCTGCGCAACACCCTGTGGCTGGTGCTCGTGGCGGTCACCCTCCGGGTCGTCTTCGGACTCGGCGTGGGAATGCTCATCACCAGGATCAGAACGGGCACCGGCGTCTTCCGCACCCTGTTCTACCTGCCCTACCTCGCCCCGCCGGTGGCCGCGACGATGGCCTTCGCCTTTCTCCTCAACCCGGGTACGGGGCCGGTGAACTCAGCTCTGGAGCAGGTCGGGCTGCCGACTCCCGGCTGGTTCAACGACCCCTCCTGGTCGAAGCCGGCGCTGACCCTGCTGGCGCTGTGGGGGGTCGGCGACCTGATGGTCATCTTCATGGCCGCGCTGCTCGACGTACCGGCGGAGCAGTACGAGGCGGCGGAGCTGGACGGTGCCTCGGCGTGGCAGCGCTTCCGGTACGTCACGCTGCCGAACATCTCCCCGATCGTCATGTTCGCCGTGGTCACCGGAGTGATCCAGACCATGCAGTACTACACGCAGCCGCTGATCGCCGGGAAGGTCGCCTCGGGGGTGATCCAGGGCGCGGGCACGCAGTTCGAGCCCGGGTATCCGCAGAAGTCCACGCTCACCCTTCCCCAGCTGGTCTACAACCTCGGTTTCCAGCGCTTCGACTACGGCTCCGCCTGCGTCGTCGCCCTCGTCCTCTTCGCCCTGTCGATGGCGTTCACCGCGTTCCTGATGCGGCGCCGGGGCGGTCTCCTCCAGGCAGGTGACTGAGATGGCCCACGTACTGGACGAGCCGGTGCGACTGCCCGCGCCCGCCCGCTCCCCCGCGCAGCGGACCGCGCGGCGCCGGGCGCTCCTGGAGTGGATCGCCGTCCACGCCCTCGGGGTGGCCGCCGCGCTGTTCTTCACCCTGCCCTTCGTCTTCGTCCTGCTGACGTCCCTGATGAACGACAGCCAGGCGCTCAGCCGGGACCTGATCCCGCACACCTGGGAATGGGGCAACTACCACCGGGTGTTCGACACGCCCGGCTTCCTGACCTGGTGGAAGAACACCCTGGTCTACGCCGGTCTGGGCACGGTCCTGACCGTCGTGTCCTCGCTCCCGGTGGCGTACGCCCTCGCCAAGTTCCGCTTCCGCGGGCGCAATCTGTCACTCATGCTGGTGATCTCGATGATGATGCTGCCGCCGCAGGTCATCATCATCCCGATGTATCTGTTCTGGGCGAAGCAGCTCGATCTGTCCGGCACCCTGTGGCCGCTGATCATCCCGATGGCGTTCGGCGACGCGTTCTCCATCTTCCTGCTGCGCCAGTTCCTGATGACCATCCCGAACGAGTACCTGGACGCGGCGAAGGTGGACGGCTGCGGCGACCTGCGGACGCTGCTGAGGGTCGTGCTGCCGATGGCGAGGCCGGGCATCGCGGCCGTCGCCCTGTTCCAGTTCTTCTACGCCTGGAACGACTACTTCGGCCCGCAGATCTACGCGTCCGAGAACCCGGCCGCCTGGACCCTGAGCTACGGCCTGGAGTCCTTCAAGGGCGCCCACCACACCGACTGGAATCTCACCATGGCCGCGACCGTCCTGGTCATGGCCCCCGTGATCCTCGTGTTCTTCTTCGCCCAGAAGGCGTTCGTCGAAGGTGTCACGCTCACCGGAGTAAAGGGTTGATGTCTTGAAACTCACCGTGGTCGGCGGAGGCTCGACCTACACGCCCGAACTCATCGACGGATTCGCGCGGCTCAGGGACTCCCTGCCCGTCGAGGAACTGGTCCTGGTGGACCCCGCCGCCGAACGCCTGGAGCTGGTCGGCGGCCTCGCCCGGCGCATCTTCGCCAAGCAGGGGCACCCCGGCCGGATCGTCACCACCGCCGACCTGGACGCGGGCGTCGAGGGCGCGGACGCGGTCCTGCTCCAGTTGCGCGTGGGCGGCCAGGCCGCCCGGCAGCAGGACGAGACCTGGCCCCTGGAGTGCGGCTGCATCGGCCAGGAGACCACCGGCGCGGGCGGCCTCGCCAAGGCGCTGCGCACGGTGCCGGTGGTCCTCGACATCGCCGAACGGGTCCGCCGGGCCAACCCGGACGCCTGGATCATCGACTTCACCAACCCGGTCGGCATCGTCACCCGCGCCCTGCTCCAGGCCGGGCACCGGGCGGTCGGGCTGTGCAACGTGGCGATCGGCCTCCAACGGAAGTTCGCCGCCCTGCTCGACGTGGCCCCGCAGGACGTCCACCTCGACCACGTGGGCCTCAACCACCTCACCTGGGAGACGGGCGTACGCCTCGGCGGTCCCGAGGGCGAGAACGTGCTGCCGAAGCTGCTCGCCCTGCACGGCGACGCCATCGCCGGCGATCTGCACCTGCCCCGGCCGCTCCTGGACCGGCTCGGCGTGGTCCCGTCGTACTACCTGCGGTACTTCTACGCGCACGACGAGGTGGTGCGCGAACTGGGCGGCAAGCCGTCCCGGGCGGCGCAGGTCGCCGAGATGGAACGGCAGTTGCTCCGGATGTACGGCGACCCGGCCCTGGACGAGAAGCCGGAACTGCTCGCCGAGCGGGGCGGCGCGTACTACTCGGAGGCCGCGGTGGACCTGGCGGCGGCGCTGCTGGGCGGTCGTGCCGGCGGGGCCGCGGGCTCCTCGTCCGGGGGTGACGGCGGGCGACGGGCGGGCGGCAGCCCGTACCAGGTGGTGAACACCCACAACAAGGGCACGCTGCCCTTCCTGCCGGACGACGCGGTGATCGAGGTGCAGGCGGCGGTCGGCCCGCAGGGCGCGGCACCGCTGCCGGTACCGCCGCTCGACCCGCTGTACGCGGGGCTGGTGGCGAACGTGACGGCGTACGAGGACCTGGCCCTTGAGGCGGCGCTGCGCGGCGGCCGGGACCGGGTGTTCCGAGCGCTCCTCGCGCACCCCCTGATCGGCCAGTACGAGTACGCCGAACGCCTCACCGACCGACTGATCGCGCACAACCGGGAGCACCTCGCGTGGGCCTGACCGCAAGTGTCCTTGCCATCGACGCGGGCAACAGCAAGACCGACGTCGCGGTGGTGGCCGCGGACGGGACCGTCCTCGCCACCGCCCGCGGCGGCGGCTTCCGGCCGCCCGCGGTGGGCATCGGCACGGCGGTCGACGAGGTGGCCGACGCGGTCGTACGGGCGTACGCCGCCGCGGGTGTCACCTCCGTCGCGCACGTCTCCGCGTGCCTGGCCAACGCCGATCTGCCCGTGGAGGAGGAGCAGTTGGCCGCCGCGCTGCACGCGCGCGCGTGGGGCGGCACGGTGGAGGTGCGCAACGACACCTTCGCGATCCTGCGGGCGGGCGTGGCCGAGCCGCGCGGCGTCGCGGTGGTCTGCGGCGCGGGCATCAACTGCGTCGGCATGCACCCCGACGGCCGCACCGCCCGCTTCCCGGCGATCGGCCGGATCTCCGGCGACTGGGGCGGCGGCTGGGGGCTCGCCGAGGAGGCCCTGTGGTACGCGGCCCGCGCGGAGGACGGGCGCGGCGCGGCGACCCGGCTGGCCCGGACCCTGCCCGCCCACTTCGGTCTGGACTCCATGTACGCCCTGATCGAGGCCCTGCACCTGGAACACATCGAGTACGGCCGGCGGCACGAGCTGACGCCGGTGCTGTTCGCGACCGCCGCGGCGGGGGACGCCGTCGCCCGCTCGGTCGTCGACCGGCTGGCCGAGGAGGTGGTGACCATGGCGACGGTCGCGCTGTCCCGGCTCGGCCTGCTGGACGAGGAGGTGCCGGTGCTGCTCGGCGGCGGTGTCCTCACCGCGGGGCACGCCCGACTCGACGACGGCGTACGGGCCTTGCTCGCGGTCCGCGCGCCGAAGGCGGCGGCCCGGGTGGTGACGGCCCGTCCGGTGCTGGGGGCGGCGCTGCTGGGCCTGGACCGGATGGGCGCGGACCCGAGCGTCCAACAGCGCGCCCGCTCCCACTGGGAGTCCTGACCCGGCCCCGGCGAGACGGCGCGAACCGCGGGCCTGGGGGCGAAGGGTGCGGGGTGAGAAGAGAGGGGTGAGAAGAGAGGGGTTGGATGGGGCGAGAGGGGTGAGCGGCACGGGGTGAGGGTGGTGGGGCCGGGCGCCGGAGGGGGCGGCGGCGCCGGGTTCGGGGGTGGGTTCCGGGGGAACCGAACAGATTCCCGGCGCGTGTTCTCGGGCAAGGGGTGGTGAAGAACCCGGCACCTTCGCCGGAGGCAACCGATGGGATCCGATCAAGATCCAGTGAAGGCTGGTGCGGATGTCGGTGCCGGCGGCGATACTTGGCGGCGACGGACGACCCTGGGGGAGGGCGGAGTGACACACCCATCGGAGAGCAGCGCGGCGCCACCGGGCCCGGCGCCGGGCCGGGGCCTGCCCACCATGCCCGCCGTCCCGCCGCGCCCCGCGCCCCCCGCACCACCCGTGGACCCGTCCGCACCGGCGTGGCGCACCGTCTTCGCCTCGGGCGTGGCCGAGTTGCGCGCCGGCGCGCGAACCGAACCGGGCCGGCTTCGCGTCATCGGAGCCGTCCTCGCGCTGCTGGTCGTCGCGTTCGGCGCGGTCACCACCTGGCAGACCGCCGACCGGGAGGCCGCCGCCCACGACGTGCTGTACCGCAGCCAGCCGCTCAGTGCGGACGCCGCCGACATCTACAGCTCGCTCGCGGACGCCAACACGGCCGCCTCCAGCGCCTTCCTCGCGGGCGGCCAGGAGACCAGCACCGCCCGCGACCGGTACGAGAGCGGCATCCGCAAGGCGTCCGGGAAACTCGTCACGGCGGCGGCCAACTCGGAACCGGGCTCCCCCGCCACGGGGGTCATCGACGAACTCAGCAAGCTGCTGACGGAGTACAAGGGCCTGGTGGAGCGGGCCCGCGTCTACAACCGGCTGGGCTACCCGGTGGGCGGCGCCTATCTGCGGCTGGCCAACAGCAGGATGCAGGACGACATGCTGCCCGCGGCCGAGAAGCTGTACCGGACGGAGAACACCCGGCTGAACGACGACTACGGGGACGCGACGGCCTACCCGTGGCCCGCGATCGGCCTCGGCGTCCTCGCCCTGGGCGCGCTCGGCTGGGCCCAGCGCCGTAGCTACCTGCGCACCAACCGCGTCCTCAACCACGGCCTGGTGACCGCCACCGCCACCGCCGCGGTCGTCCTGCTCTGGCTGGTCGTCGGGCACTCCGTCGCCCGCGCCGGGCTCAACGACTCCAACGACCACGGCGTACGTTCCCTGACCGTCCTGCACGACGCCCGCATAGCCTCCCTGAAGGCCCGCGGCAACGAGAACCTGAGCCTGGTGGCGCGCGGCGCCGACACCGTCAAGGTCGGCAAGCAGACCGTCGACAAGTACTACTACGCCTTCGACCAGGACATGGCCGCCCTCGACCGGGGCCTGGCCGAGGCGGGGAAGCTGGCCGACGACGCCACGGGCACCGCGCCGGTGACCGCGGCCAGGGACAGCGTGACGGCCTGGAAGCAGCGCCACGCCTCGGCCCGCGCCGAGGACGAGAACGGCAACTACCAGCAGGCCCTCGACCAGGTGATCGGCACCGGGAACTCGACCGGTGAGTACTTCGACACCGTGGACGACAACCTGCGAACGGCGCTCGCGCACGAGCAGACCGAGTTCGAGCGGGCGGCGGCCGGCGGCCTGGACGCGCTGACGGGGCTGCCCGAGGGCGCCGCGGTCCTCGCCGTCCTGGGCGCGGCGGGCGCGGTGCTCGGCATCGGGCGCCGGCTTTCGGAGTACCGGTGAGAGGGGGCACGACGATGAACGCACACGAGGACCGCGGTCGTCCGGCCGCTCTGCGGGGCTGGGGCGGAGTCGGCGCGATGGCGGCCGGCTGCGCGCTGGCGCTGGCCGCCGTGTTCCTGCTGCCGTCGGCCCGGTCGACCGGCACTGGGGCCGACGGGCAGGGCACCGGCGCCGGGCGGGTCGCCGCCGGCCGCCAGGCGCAGGACGCCTCCTGTACGGACCCGGAGAAGCAGACGCTGGGGCCGTCCGGCGCGGACGGCCCCACCATCGACGCCATCAAGGCCCGGAAGGGCGACAAGCGGAAGCTGATCGTCGGCGTCGACCAGAACAGCTACCGCTGGGGCTACCGCAACCCGAACGCCGAGAACGCGGAGCTGGAGGGCTTCGACATCGACCTGGCGCACCGGATCGCCGAGGACATCCTCGGCGACCCGAACGCGGTCCAGTTCAAGGCCATCCCGACCAACAAACGCATCGACGCGGTCCGGGACGGGGACGTCGACATGGTCGTCCGCACCATGACCATCACCTGCGACCGGCTGTCCGAAGTCGCCTTCTCCGCCCCGTACTTCAAGACCGGCCAGCAGGTCCTGGCGCAGAAGTCGTCGTCGATCACCGGGTACGACGACTCGCTGGCGCGCCGGCGGATCTGCACGGCGGCCGGTTCGACGGCGTACATCAAACTGAAGGCGGACACGGAGGGGGGCCGGCTGCCGTCGTCGGTGGACACCTCCGTCACCGTGCCCAACCAGCTCGACTGCCTGGTGCGGCTCCAACTCGGCGACGTGGACGCCGTGATCACCGACGGCGCGCTCGCCGCGAGCCAGGCCGCCCAGGACCCCACGGTCGAGCTGAAGGGTGCCCCGTTCACCACCGAGTACTACGGCGTGGCGATGAAGCACGACGCCGACGATCTGGTACGCCGGGTCAATCAGATCCTGCGGGACTACCGCGCGGACGGCTGGCAGAAGGCGTACGAGGAATGGCTGTCGGCGACACTGGGAACGGACTCGGCGCCGTCGAAGCCACCGGTACCCGAATACCTGCGCACGAGCTGACCGGGCCGAGCATCGGCCGGGCGATCTTTGGGCAGACCTTCGACCGAACACTCCCGAACAGAGATCAGGACCACACAGCAGCGAGAGGTGATCGATGGGCGTCGCGGACCCCGCCGGGCCGGTACTGGACCGGGACGAGGTGGACCGTGCGCTGGCACGGCTCGCCGCTGAGCACGAGGCGATCGAGACCTCGCTGCTCGCCCTCCAGGACCACGCGGGCCGCAGACTCCTCGAAGGCGCCGAACTGACCGGCACGACCAGGGACCGCTGGACGGCCGCGGAGGCGTCGATCACGCTGTTGTGGGCCTACTTCGACGCGTACGCGGCCACCCTGCGCACCGCCCGGGAGATCCGCGCCCGGCGGCGCTGGTCCAGCCGCGACGACCTGGTGGAGCTGACCGGACTGCTGCGCGGCGAGGCCGTCACGATGGCGGGCAGCGCCACGGCGGCGGCGCACGTGCCGGCCCTGACGGACCCCGGCCGGCTCAGCCAGAGCTTCACCCTGGCCGGTCTCGTGGACCGGATGAACGAGCTGTACGCGTCCTCACTGGACATGGTCGTCGCCGCGGACGCCGTCTGGTCGGCGCTGCCCGCCCGCATCGACCTGCTGTCCGCGGAGCTCCAGCGCACCCGCAAGCTGGCGCACTCGGTCGGCGTGCGTCCGGGCGAGCACCCGGCGGGCGACGACCTGGAGCGCATCACCCGGACGCTGACCCGGCTGCGCGAGGAGGTCGTCTCCGACCCACTGGCCTACTGGGTTGCGGCGACGGGCAGTTCGGCGCCGGGCGGCGGCCGGCCGGACACCACGGTCTACGACCGGGAGGCGCGCGCCCTGGAGGACGTGCGCCGCGAGATCGACGCCGTGCTGACGGTGCGCCAGGACGCCGAGGCACGGCTGATCAAGCTGCGGGACGTGCTCTCCCGCGCGGACCGTACGCTCGCCGAGGCCCGCACCGCGCGCGGTGAGGTCCTCGCGAAGATCGCCGCGTCGGAGGTGCCGGTGGTCAGCGGACCGCCGACCGCGCTCCAGGAGCAACTGGTGACGGCCGCCGAGTACCGCAGGCAGGCCCAGTGGCACCGGCTGTCCCCGCTGCTCGAATCGCTGGAGCAGAAGGCGGAGGACGAACTGCTGCGCGCCCGCGACTCGCTCACCGCGGTGACCGCGCCGCTGGCGGTCCGCGCGGAGCTGCGCGGCCGGCTCGACGCGTACAAGGCGAAGGTCGCCCGGCACGGGCTGGCCGAGGATCCGCTGCTGGTCGAGCGGTACGACGCGGCGCGCCGCATGCTGTGGAGTGCGCCCTGCGACCTGCGCGTCGCCGAGGACGCGGTGCTGCGCTACCAACGGGCCGCCGCCGAACAACTCGCCGTGCCGCGGGTGCCGGAGCAGGGCGGTCCGCAGGACCGAGGGGGGAGTGGCCGACCATGAGTCAGCCGGGGCACACATGTCAGCGACCGTCCTGCGAGGGCACCTACGAGGACGTGGGCGACGGCGAGCTGTACTGCGACACCTGCGGTCTGGCGCCGGTCGTCTCGGCGACGGGGACGGTCGGCTCGCCCCCCACCGGAATCACCCGCGAGCACCGTGACCCGGCCACCGTGGGCCACGCCGCTTCGTCCGGCTCATCCGGCTCATCCGGCTCGTCCGGTTCCGGCGGGCGCAGTACGCGTACGTCGTCGCAGTCGTCGAAGTCGCGGCGCTCGGTGTCGGGACGGCTCTCGCGCGCCCTGTCGGGCCGGACGGCCGGCCGTGCGGTGTCGGTGCGCAGTTCCGGATCCGGCGCCGGGCCGTCGGGGCGCGGCCGGCTGGGGGCCGGGCTGGTCACGGTGGAGCAGGTGCCGCGGCCCGATCCGCGCGCGATGGTGCTGGAGAACCCCGAGGTGCCCGAGCGCAAGCGGTTCTGTTCGCGGGCGGACTGCGCGGCGCCGGTGGGCCGGGCGCGCGGCGGGCGGCCGGGCCGCACGGAGGGCTTCTGCACCAAGTGCGGGCACCCGTACTCGTTCGTGCCCAAGCTGGGCACGGGCGACGTGGTGCACGGCCAGTACGAGGTCGTGGGCTGTCTGGCGCACGGCGGTCTGGGCTGGGTCTATCTGGCGGTGGACCGCGCGGTCTCCGACCGCTGGGTGGTCCTCAAGGGCCTGCTCGACACGGGCGACCAGGACGCGATGGAGGCGGCGATCTCCGAGCGGCGCTTCCTCGCGGAGATCGAGCACGCCAACATCGTGCGGATCTACAACTTCGTGGAACACCTCGACCAGCGCACCGGCTCCCTCGACGGCTACATCGTCATGGAGTACGTCGGCGGCAAGTCGCTGAAGGAGATCGCCAACGCGCGCCGCACGCCGGAGGGCAGACGGGATCCGCTGCCGGTGGAGCAGGCGTGCGCCTACGGCATCGAGGCCCTGGAGGCGCTCGGCCATCTGCACAGCCGCAACCTGCTGTACTGCGACTTCAAGGTCGACAACGCGATACAGACCGAGGACCAGCTCAAGCTGATCGACATGGGCGCGGTGCGCCGGATGGACGACGACGAGTCGGCCATCTACGGCACGGTCGGCTACCAGGCGCCGGAGGTCGCCGAGGCGGGCCCCTCGGTCGCCTCCGACCTGTACACGGTCGGCCGCACGCTGGCCGTTCTGACCTTCGACTTCCAGGGCTACACGAACGTCTTCGCGGACTCCCTGCCCGATCCCGACCACATCGACGTCTTCCGGCGGTACGAGTCCTTCTACCGGCTGCTGGTGCGCGCCACCGACCCGGACCCGGCCCGCCGGTTCGCCTCCGCCCAGGAGATGGCCGAGCAGCTGATGGGTGTGCTGCGCGAGGTGGTGTCCTTGCAGACGGGCCGGGCGCGGCCCGCGCTGTCGACGTTGTTCGGACCCGAACCGAAGGTCACGGACACGGAGTTGTTCCCGAAGCTGACCGGGGACGTGTCGCGGCTGGGCGCGCGGGCGATGCCGACCGGGTGGCGGGGCCGCAGGACCGCGGGCAGGACGGCGGCGACGCCCCTCCCGGCCGCCCCGGGCACCCTCCCGACCGCCCCGGGCAGCCTCCTGGCCGCCCCGGAGGCTCCGGCGGCTCTCGGCGCCGGTGTCGCTTCGGGCGTGTCCGCCTCTGTCGTCACAGCGGGCACAGGTGTCACTTCCGGCATCGTCCCCACCGGCGGCGACACCGGCGACACCGGACCCGACGGCACCCCCGGCATCGTCCGCCCCGTCGCCACCCCCGCCGCCGCCCTGGCCCTGCCCGTGCCGCACGTCGACCCGGGCGACCCCAACGCCGGGTTCCTGGCCGGTCTGCTGGCCTCCGCGCCGGGCGAGCTGATCAGCGCGCTGGCCGCGGCGCCGCAGCAGAGCGTGGAGACCCGGCTGCGACAGCTCCGCGCCCTGCTGGAGAACGGCGACCGCACGGCGGCACTGGCGACGCTGGCCGAGCTGACGGACGAACGGCCCGACGACTGGCGAGTGGTGTGGTACCGCGGCATGGCCGCGCTGGTCACCGGCGACTTCGAGGGCGGCGCGCTGGCCTTCGACGCGGTGTACGACGCCTTCCCGGGCGAGACCGCGCCGAAGCTGGCGCTCGGCCTGTGCGCGGAGGTGCTCGGCCAGTTGGACAACGCCGCCGAGTACTACCGCCTGGTGTGGTCGACCGATCCGAGCTGTGTGAGCGCCGCGTTCGGCCTGGCCCGCGTCCAGCTCGCGGCCGCGAACCGCAGCGGCGCGGTGCGCACGCTGGAGTCGGTGCCGGAGTCGTCCATCCACTACACGGCGGCGCGCGTGGCGGCCGTCCGGGCCCGGCTGCGGCACCGCGCGGCGGGCTCCGGGGACGTAGCCTTGGAGGAGGACCTGACCGCCGCGGCGGGCCAGGTGGAGGCTCTGGACGCCTACGGTCTCGACCCGGCGCGCCGCGAGCAGTTGTCGGCGGAGGTACTCGGCTGTGCGCTGGACTGGATACTCTCCGGGGGCCAGGGTTCCGCCCGGTCCGCCGTCGGCGGCCGGGTGCTGCTCGGCAGCGGCCTGGACGAGCGGGGCCTCCGCCTCGGTCTGGAGCGCTCGTACCGCACGCTGGCCCGGCTCGCGCCCGGCGGCGAGGAGAGGATCGACCTGGTGGAACGGGCCAACCGTTACCGCCCCCGGACGTGGGTGTAGTTGATGTCGCAGATGCCCCAGCAGGCCGCACCGTCGAAGTGCCCGAGCTGCGCGGAGCCGTATGAGCCGACCGACCGTTTCTGCGGTGCGTGCGGCTACGACCTTTCGGCGGTGCCCGCCCCGCCGCAGGACCATCCGACGCTCACCATGAGCGGCTCGGGTCGGACCGCCGCGGGCGAGGGCGTGCCCTGGCCCCTCGCCCCCGGGGCGGACGGCTCCGGCACACCCGCGGCCGCGCATCTGCCGACGGACCTTCCGGGCACCGACTCGGGCGGTTCCCCGCTGCCGCCACTGGCAGCGGCACCGGCCGACGCACGCCCGACGCCGGGCGTGCGGCTCGACCGGCCGCGGGAGCCCGAGGAGTATCCGCTCCAGGCGCCCGATCCGCGGGTGGCCGCCGAGTCCGCCGAATCCGCGGGCCCCGTCGCGCCCGCCGGATCCGTCGCGCCCGCGGCGGGCGCACAGGTCTGCGTGGCCTGCCGGGCGGGCCGGGTCGACGACGACGGCTACTGCGAGAACTGCGGGCACGCCCAGCCGCGCGAGCGCGATCACATGGAGCGGGAGTCGGGCCCGGTCGCCGCGGTCAGCGACCGCGGGCTGCGCCACCACCGCAACGAGGACGCCTTCTCCGTCGGCCACACCGCGCTGCCCGACGGCACGCCCACGGTGGTCGCGATCGTCTGCGACGGCGTGTCCTCGGCCACCCGGCCCGACGAAGCCTCGCTCGCCGCCTCGCAGGCGGCCGGTGAGACGCTGCTGACCGCCCTGCCGCGCGGCACGCATCCGCAGCAGGCGATGCACGACGCGATCGTCGCCGCCTCGCACGCCGTCAACGCGCTGGCGGACGAGCCGGTGAGCGCCCGTGAGCACACCCCGCACCAGAACGCCCCGGCCTGCACCATCGTCGGCGCCGTGGTCACCTCCGGGCTGCTGGTCGTCGGCTGGGTCGGCGACAGCCGCGTCTACTGGGTGCCGGTGGACCGCACCGCCCCGCCCGCCCGGCTCACCGAGGACGACTCGTGGGCCGCGCAGATGGTCGCGGCGGGCCTGATGAGCGAGGCGGAGGCGTACGCCGACGAGCGCGCCCACGCGATCACCGGCTGGCTCGGTGCGGACGCCTACGAGCTGGAGCCGCACACCGCCGCGTTCAAACCGGACCGGCCCGGCGTGGTCGTGGTGTGCACGGACGGCCTGTGGAACTACGCGGAGACGGCGGAGGAGATGTCCGAGGCCATGCCCCCGGACGCCGCCGTGCGCCCCCTGCACACCGCCCGCGTCCTGGTCGGCCACGCGTTGGACGGAGGGGGCCACGACAACGTAACAGTGGCCGTCCTGCCGTTCCCGGCCCCGCCCCAGGGGGCAGGATCGGCCTGAGGGGCCGCACGGCGCGGGGAGGCCCCGGCGGACCACGGGGACGGTCCGCAGCACTTGAGCCGCCGCCCACGATGCCCGTGGGATCACAGGGGGAAACAGGGGGAGCAGAGTAGGCATGGCCAACTTCTCGAAGTCCAACGTGCCGCAGTTCTCTGTGGACGTGTACCAGAACGAGTACCTGCCCAAGGACGGCCGCGAGGTCAACGCGATCGTCACGGTGACGGCGACCGGCGGTGGCACCGTCGGCAGCGCGGTCTCGGCGCCGCACCTGTACTCGCCCGGACAGGGGCCGTCCGCCGCGGTGGCCCTGATGGTCGACTGCTCGGGCTCGATGGACTACCCGCCGACCAAGATGCGCAACGCGCGCGACGCCACGGCGGCCGCGATCGACGCCCTGCGCGACGGAGTGCACTTCGCGGTGATCGGCGGCACCCATGTCGCCAAGGAGGTCTACCCGGGCGACGGCCGGCTCGCCGTCGCCGACGCCACCACCCGCGACCGGGCCAAGCAGGCGCTGCGCAAGCTGAGCGCGGGCGGCGGGACGGCCATCGGCACCTGGCTGCGGCTCGCCGACCGGCTGCTGTCCTCGGCGGACGTCGCCATCCGGCACGGCATCCTGCTCACGGACGGCCGCAACGAGCACGAGGCGCCGCAGGACCTGGAGGCCGCCCTCGAATCCTGCGCCGGACGTTTCACCTGTGACGCGCGGGGCGTGGGCACCGACTGGGAAGTGAAAGAAGTCACAGCGGTCGCCTCGGCACTGCTCGGCAGCGCGGACATCGTCGCCGATCCGGCAGGGCTGGCCGCCGACTTCACGCGGATGATGGAGACGGCGATGGGCAAGGAGGTCGCGGACGTCGCCCTCCGGGTGTGGACACCGGTGGGCACGACCATCCGGTTCGTCAAGCAAGTCGCCCCGACGGTCGAGGAGTTGACCGACCGCCGCACCGAGGCGGGCCCGCGCGCCGGGGACTACCCCACCGGCTCCTGGGGCGACGAGTCCCGGGACTACCACCTCTGCGTCGAGGTCCCGGCAGCGGCCATCGGCCAGGAGATGCTGGCCGCCCGGATCTCGTTGGTCATCCCGCAACCCGCGGGCGGCGCGCAGAGCTTGGGTGCCCAGGGTCTGGTGCGGGCGGTGTGGACGGACGACATGGCCGCGTCGACCTCGATCAACCCGCAGGTCGCGCACTACACCGGTCAAGCAGAACTTGCACAAGTCATCCAACAGGGTCTCGATCTCCGCAAAGCGGGCGATATGGATGGTGCAACGGCGAAACTGGGCCGGGCCGTTCAGCTCGCGGGCGCTTCCGGGAACGCGGATACTGCGAAACTGCTTGCGAAGGTGGTGGACGTGGTCGACGCGGCGACAGGTACTGTGCGACTGAAGGCGAGGGTCGAGGAGGCCGACGAGATGACCCTCGAAACCCGGTCCACAAAGACTGTTCGTGTAAAGAAGTGACGTAGCAGGAGTTCACGAGAACCCTGGAGAGAGGGGGACGCACCGACATGCCGACCTGCCCGAACGGACACCAGTCGGGTTCCGACGACTGGTGCGAGGTCTGCGGTCACCGCATGGCCGGTGCCGTACCTCCGCCCCCTCCGCCGCCGACAGTCGGCGGGTACGGGTTCCCGCCGGGCGCTCCGGGGCGCCCGCACCTCGCCGCCGTACCGGACGCGGAGCCGGAGCTGTGCCCGCAGTGCCGCACGCCACGCGAGGGCGGAGCGCCGTTCTGCGAGGAGTGCCGGTGGAACTTCCTCACCAACACGGCCACCTCGTACACCCCGGCCGCCCCGCGCCCGCCCGCGCCGCCGCCCCGCTTCCAGCCGCCCGGCCAGTCCTTCGGCGCCGGCGACTCCTACGAGTACCAGGGCTCCCGCCCGTCCCAGATGAACCGGCCCGCCGAACCGATTCCGCCGGGCCCGCCGTTCGGGGGCGAGCCGTCGGGGCCGACGCCGTTCGGTGCCGAGCGCGGCGCCCCGGGTCCCGGCGGCCCCGGTGCCGGCGGCCCGGCGGGCTTCGGCCCAGGTCAGGGCCCCGGTGGTCCCGGCCCGGGTCCCGGTGGCCCCGCGGGCTTCGGCGGCCCGCCCGGACCGCCCGCGTCCGGCCCCGCCTTCCCGGCCGACCCCTCGCGGCCGGCCGGCCCGCCGCCCGGCCCGGTCCCGCCCACCGGTCCCGGCGGCCCCGCGGCCGGCCCGCCGCAGGGCTTCGCGCAGCCCGCGCCGCCCGCCTTCCCGCAGGAGACCGGACGCCCGCCGGTCGGCGGTGGCGACGACTGGGTGATCTCACCGCCGTCGTCCACCGCCCCACCCGGACACCCGGCCCCGCCCGGGGCGGGCGCCCCCGGCCCGGGTGTCGGCTACGGCTATCCGCAGACCGGTTCCCCGCAGGCACCACCCGCGCCCGGCTTCCCGCAGGCACCGCCCGCGCCCGGCTTCCCGCAGGCACCGCAGCAGCCGACGACCTGGACGGCGACCATCGGCCCGGACCGCGACTACTTCCTGGCGATGATGCAGCGCTCGGGCCCCGAGGCCACGGGCCTGAACCTGCCCGCGTACTCGCCCGAGCAGCAGCGCGCCCTCACCGGCAACCAGGTCACCATCGGCCGCCGCCGGCACTCCACCGGCGACACCCCCGACATCGACCTGTCGGTGCCGCCGGAGGACCCGGGCGTCTCGCACCAGCACGCGGTCCTGGTCCAGCAGCCGGACGGCAGTTGGGCGGTCGTCGACCAGAACTCGACGAACGGGACCACGGTCAACGGCTCCGAGGACCCGATCCAGCCCTTCGTGCCGGTGCCGCTCCAGGAAGGCGACCGGGTGCACGTGGGGGCGTGGACGACCATCACGATCCGGCGCGGCTGACGGTCAGCCCGGCAGGGGCCACACATAGGGCCCCTCCGGGTCGTCCAGCCACGCCCACGCACGGTCGCCGCTGACCGTGATCCCGTAGCGCTCGCGACCCGGCATGCCCTCGCGCCGCCACATCGCGAAGGACTCCTGCGGATCGAGGCTGCCGCGGCCCAGCGTCAGCAGGAACCGGAAGAGTTCGTTGTCGCGGTCGCGGTGCGGGACCCCGCTCAGCGGCACCGGTTCCGGCGCGGGCCGGCCCGCGCCGCGCAGCGGCACGAAGTAGGCGGGTGTGGCCAGGAAGCGGCCCTCGGCGTGCAGGGCGTCGCCCACCGTCAACGCGATCAGACCGTCCGCGAAGGGCGTCAGGATCCGCCCGCCGGGGCGGCACTGGGCGAGCCAGGCACGCGGGACCGAGGGCAGTGCGCAGGTCGCGATGATCCGGTCGAAGGGGGCGCGGCCGGGCACGCCGCACGCTCCGTCGCCGGTGACCACGACCGGGTGGTGTCCGGCGGCGGCCAGTTGCCGCCGGGCCGACTCGGTGATCTCCGGTTCCAGGTCGATGGTGGTGACCAGGTCGTCGTCGCCGAGCCGGTGGGCGAGCAGCCCCGCGTTGTACCCGGTGCCCGCCCCGATCTCCAGCACCCGGTGGCCGTCCGCCACCCGCAGGGCGACGAGCATCGCCGCCATCAGCGAGGGCTGGCTGCTGGAGGAGATCAGCTGCCCGCCGCGTACCCGGGTGGCCAGGGGTACGTCCTCGTAGACGCCGTACAGCCAGCGCTCGCGGGCCCGCGGGTCCGGGCTCCCGCCCCAGCGGCGCTCGTAGCCGCCCCGGACGGCGACGAAGTAGTACGGCACGAACAGGTGCCGGGGCACCGCCGTGAACGCCTCCCGCCACACCGGCTCGTCGGCCCAGACCCCGCAGGCGTCGATCTCGCGCACCAGGGCCGCCAGCGCCGAGCCGGCCTGCTCGGCGAGGTCCCGGTCGCCCCGCCCCGGTGCGTGCACGCCCATACGTCCACTGTGCGGCGCCGGACGGCGGGAGGCGAGGCCCGGCGGCAAGTTCCGGGGCGGGAGGCGTTGCCTGGCGGCCGGTTCCGGACGGCGGGTCCTAGGTCCGAAGTCCTGGGTCGCGGGGTCTGAGAGCATGGAGGGCGTGACAGAGATTCGGCGCGGCACGCTTCAGGAGCAGACCTTCTACGAGCAGGTCGGCGGGGAGGAGACCTTCCGCCGGCTGGTGCACCGTTTCTACGAGGGAGTCGCCGAGGACCCGCTCCTGCGGCCGATGTACCCGGAGGAGGACCTGGGCCCCGCCGAGGAGCGGCTGACCCTGTTCCTCATCCAGTACTGGGGCGGCCCGACCACCTACAGCCAGCACCGCGGCCATCCCCGGCTGCGGATGCGGCACGTCCCCTTCACCGTGGACCGGGCGGCGCACGACGCCTGGCTCAAGCACATGCGGACGGCCGTCGACGAGCTGGGGCTCTCCGAGGAGCACGAGCGGACGCTGTGGAAGTACCTGACGTACGCGGCGGCGTCGATGGTGAACGCCCCGGGCTGATCACCCCGGGAGACGGGGAGACCGGGGGACGGGGAGACCGGGGGGACGGGGAGACCGGGGGGACGGGGAGACCGGGGGGACGGGGAGACGCACGGATTCCGGTCACCTGGCGCCAGAATCCGATCACAATCCGGTCAAGCCGCGTTCACAAACGCTTACCCCGGCCGGAACCCTCTGACAGCATCGCCGGAGTTCATCACATCCGGACAACACGGGGGGCGGGGGCCGGTGACGGGGTTCGTCGTTCTGCGCGCGCGGGCACACCGCCTGCTGCTCGCCGCCGCGCTGCTCACCGTGCTGCTCACCACGGCGGTGCTGGCGACTCTCACCGCCTACTCCGGCGCGATCGGCGACGCCGCCCTGCGCCACTCCCTGAACGACCCCCGCAACGCGGCCGACAGCGCGCTGGTCGTCAAGGCCGACGTCCCGGCGCGGCAGCGGACGGCCGCCGACGCGACCGTACGGCAGACGGCCCGCAGGACCTTCGACGGGCTGCCGGTCACGGTACGGGCCCTGGTCCGCTCGGGCCCGTACGCCCTGCCCCGGTCCCTGCAACCCCCGGCCGACCGCTCCGGCGACCCGGACCTCACCTATGTCGCGGCGCTGGACCGCACGCAGGTCCGCCTGGTCTCCGGACGGCTCCCGCGGCGGTCCGCCGCCGAGACCGAGGTGGCCCTGCCCCGCACCGCGGCCCGGCTCCTCGATCTGCACGCGGGCGACCGGCTCACCCTCACCGACCGGCTCGGCGGCCCGGCGGCGCACGTCCGCGTCACCGGGATCTACCAGCCCGTCACGGCCACGGCGCCCTACTGGCAGCTGGACGACCTGCTCGGCCGCGGTGTCAAGAAGGTCGGCTTCACGACGTACGGACCGCTGCTCGCCGACCCCTCCGTCCTCGCCGGCCGCACGGTGAGCGCCGGGCCGTCCGCCTGGCTGGCCACGGCCGACTTCACCACGCTGACGACGGACCGGACCGACGCGCTGCGCACGGCGGCCCGCGGCGGCAGCGCGGCGCTGCGCGGTCCGGACGGGCTGACCGGGGTGACGGTCGCCGGCACCTCGCTGCCCGCCACCCTCGACCGTATCGACCGCTCACTGCTCGTCTCCCGGTCCACCCTGCTGATCGTCGCCCTCCAGCTGGTGCTGCTCGCCGGTTACGCACTGCTGCTCGTGGCCCGGCTGCTGAGCACGGAACGCGCGGGCGAGACCCGGCTGCTGCGGGCGCGCGGCGGCTCCCGCGCCCGGCTCGCGGGCCTCGCCGCCGCGGAGGCCCTGCTGCTCGCGCTGCCCGCGGCGGTCGGTGCGCCGCTGCTGGCCGGCCCGCTCACCCGGCTGCTCGCCGGGCAGGGCGCGCTGGCCAGGATCGGGCTGCACCTGGACGTACCGGCCGGCGGCAGTGCCGACGTGTGGGTGGTGGCGGCGGGCGTGGCACTGGGCTGCGCGCTCGCGGTGACCGTGCCCGCGCTGACGGACGGCGGCGACGGCCCCCGGACCGGCGCGCAGTCCCCCGGGCGGGGCCCGGCCACGACCCGCCGCACAACGCTGCCCGGCCCGGTACGCGCCGGTGCGGACATCGGGCTGCTCGCGGTCGCCGGGGTGGCGTACTGGCAGTTGAGCCGGCACACCTCCGGCGCGGTCGGCACCGACACCTCCGGCGGCCTCGGCATCGATCCGCTGCTGGTCGCGGCGCCCGCGCTGGCGCTGCTGGCCGGTACGGTGCTGACGCTGCGGCTGCTGCCACCGGTGGCGCGGCTCGCGGAGCGCCGCGCGGTGGCCGGGCGCGGACTGCCGACGGCGCTGGCGGGCTGGCAGTTCAGCCGCCGGCCGACGCGCGGCGCCGGCCCGGTGCTGCTGCTGGTCCTCGCCATCGCGCTGGGCATGCTGGCGATCGGGCAGGGCGCCTCCTGGAACCGTTCGCAGGACGACCAGGCCGACTTCCGGGCCGGGGCGCCGGTGCGCGTCCTCGGTGCCGGGGACGGCGCGCTCGGCCGCACCGAGACCTACGCGCGCCTCCCGCACGTCCAGGAGGCCGCCCCGGCCGTACGCACCGAGCAGCCGCTGTCCGGGAACCGGACGGCGACCGTGCTGGCCCTGGACGCGGCGCGGGCGGCGGACACGGCGCTGATGCGCGGGGACCTCGCCGCCGAGCCGGTCCGCCCGCTGCTGTCCGGGCTGGGTCCCGGGGGCTCCGCCGCCGGCGCCCGGATACCCGCGGACACCACCGGGCTGCGCCTGCGCGCCACCGTCCGCAGCTCCGCGGGCTCCGGCATCACGATGGACGTGACGGGCACCCTCGTCGACCAGTACGGCGTCCCGTACCCGGTCCCGTTCGGCCAGTTGCCCGCCGACGGACGCCCGCACACCCTGGCCGCCGCCCTCCCCGCGGTCCCCGGCCCGATCACGCTCACCGGGCTCCAGCTCGACCTGGTCCAGCCCGCCGAACACGCCGAGCGGCACCACCTCACCGTCTCCGGACTGACCGCCGTCGGCACCGACGGGCGGTCCCGGCAGGTGTCCCTGCCGGCCGGCTGGGGGGCCGCGGTGAGCACCGGGGGGACCGCCGCCACCAGCGGTGCGGCCGTCCCGGCCCGGCCGCGGGTGACCTCCACCACACCGCTGACCGTCGACTACGGCACCGGCTACACCCCCGACAAGGACATCTGGACGATCGCCACCGCCACCATCCGGATCCAGGTGGCGCAGCCCGCGGCCCCCGAGGTCACCGCCCTCGCCACCGACCGGTTCCTGACGTCGGCGGGGGCGGCGGCTGGACAGCGGGTGGAGGTGACGTTCGGCGGCCAGAGCCTGCCGGTGCGGATCGTACGGGCCGTGCGGGCGCTGCCCACCACCGCCGACCCGGCCGGCCCCGGCGAGCAGGACGGCGGTGCGCTCCTGGTCGATCTGCAGTCCGTGAACCGGGCGTTGCAGGAGCGGTACGGCGAGAGCGTCACGCCCACCGAGTGGTGGCTGCGGACCGCGCCGGGCGACGCGGCCTCGGTGGCCGCCGCGGTGCGTGCGCTGCCGGACGTCGATCCGGGGCAGGTCGTGGTGCGCGACGAGATCGCCGCCGAGCTGCGCGACGATCCGTTCGGCGCGGGACCGGAGGCCGCGTTCGCGGCGGCGGCCGTGGTGGCGGCGGCGCTCGCCGCGGTCGGCTTCGCGGTGAGCGCCGCCGGTTCCCTGCGGGAGCGGGGCGCCGAGTTCGCGGTGCTGCGCGCGCTGGGCGCTCCGCGCCGGCAGCTGGCCCGGACGATCGCGGCCGAGCAGGCCGTCCTGGTGGCCCTGGCCCTGGTGGTGGGCGTCGCCCTGGGCACCGTACTGACCCGGGCCGTCCTGCCGCTGATCGTGCTGACCGCCGAGGCCACCCGGCCGGTACCGGCCCTGCTGGTCGAACTGCCGCCGGAACGGGTGGCGGCGCTGCTGGCCGCGGTCGCCGCGCTGCCGCTGCTCGTCACGGCGGCACTGGCCCTGCGCCGCACGGACCCGGCGACCTCGCTGCGGGACCAGGGGGGCGAGTGAGTTGAACTCCGAAGAGATGAACTCCGAAAGGGAACCGGGCTCGGACGCGTCGGATTCGCGACGGCGGACGGATTCCGACCGGGGGACGCATTCCGACCGGCGGACGCATTCCGACCGGGGGACGGAGCCGGCACCGGGAACGGGACCGGGACGGCAGATGGATCCGGTACGACAGCCGGAGCCGGGGACGGGGACGGATTCCGGGCAGGAGGGCGATGCTGGGCACGCCGAACACGCCGAACACGCGACCCGCCCCCGCCCTGGGCGGAAACCCGTCCCTGGGCACGCGCCGGACGCCACGTCCCGATCGGACACCTCGTCCCGGCCGGACACCGCGTCCCGATCGGACACCGCGTCCCGGCGGGGTGGCCCGTCCGTGGTCGCCCCCTGGGTGCGTACCCGGTTGCAGACCGCGCCGTTCGCCGCGCTCGCGCTCGCGCTGCTGGTCGCCCTGACCGCGTGCCTGGCCGCCGCGCTCCCCCGCGCGGTCGACCGGTACGAGGACGCGGGCCTGCTGCACGCCGTCCGGCAGGCCCGCCCCGACCGCACCACCGTGCAGATCACCGCGCCGCAGACCGACCTCGGTCGGGCCCCGGCGGACCAGGCCGCGGCCCTGCTGCCCGACGCGCTGCGCGGTCAGCGGGACAAGCTGCTAGCCACCGTCCCCCGGCCGCTGGCCGTCGACCCCGCGCAGTCGTCGTACGGCGTGGCCTTCGCCAAGAGCCTCGAAGTGCCCGACCCGTGGATACCGCGGCCGAGCGGCCTGCCCGCCCAGCTGGTCCTGGTCGCGCAGAGCGGCGTCGCCGACCACGCGGCGGTGCGCGAGGGCCGGCTGCCGCGCAGCTCCGCCGCCGTGGACGGGACGACCCCCGAGGTGGAGGCCGCCGTCACCGCCGAGACGGCCGAGAGCCTGCACATCGAGGTGGGTTCGGTCATCCACGTCCCCGCGGTGGCCCGGGGTCCGCTCGCGGTCCGGGTCACCGGCATCCTCACCCCGCGCGCGCCCGCGGACGCCTACTGGTCGACCCGGACCCTGCTGCGCACCCCCGACCTGGTCACCGTGCCCAACCCGGGCCCCGACCGCGAGAGGTACTGGCTCGGCGCCCTGCTGCTGGCCCCCGAGGCCGCCCCCGCCCTCCTGGCCACCAACGGGGACCCGGTGCGCTACTGGTACCTGGCCCCCGACCGGCGCGACCTCCACGCGAGCGACCTCGACCGGCTGCGGTCCGCCGTCGCCGCCCTGGAGTCCGGCCCCGGCCTCCAGCAGGCCCGCGCCCTGACCGACCCCGGCACGGAGACCAGCACCGGCCTCGACGACGTCCTGCTCTCCTTCTCCCAGCTGCGCGCGGGCATCGCGCCACTGGTCGCCGTAGCCGTCCTCGGCACCGCGACGGTCGCCGCCGTCGTCCTCCTCATGGCGGGGGCGCTGGCCGCGGACCGGCGCCGGACCGAGGCCGCCCTGCTGCGGGCGCGCGGCGCCTCCCTGGCCGGTCTCGCCGGGCGGCTGTGCGCCGAGACGGCGACGGTCGCCGTACCGGCGGGTGCGCTCGGCCTCGCCCTGGCGCTCCTCGTGGTCCCCGAGGGCCGCACCCGGTACGCCGTCGCCGCCGCTCTCGCGGTCACCGCCTGCGCCTGCGCCGCGCTCCCGGTGCGGGCCGCACTCGCCCACCGGTCCGTACGCGTCACCGGTCCGCGCACGGACGTGGTGACGGCACGTCCCTCCCGGCGGCGTACGGTCGCCGAGCTGACCCTGCTCGTCCTGGCCGCGGCAGCGGTGGAGTCCCTGCGCAGACGGGGCACGTCGAGCCCGTCCGCGGACGGGCCCTCGGGCGATCAGCTGGTGTCGGTGGCACCGGTGCTGATCGGTGTGATCGCGGCGCTGGTGCTGGTCCGGATCCTCCCGTTCCTGCTGCGCCGGCTGGCCCGGCCGGCCGGGCTGCTGCGCGGCGCGGTGGGCTTCCTGTCCCTGGCCCGCGCGGGCCGTACCTCGGTCTCGGCCGTGCTGCCCCTGCTGGCGCTGCTGACCGCGCTCACCACGGCGGCGTTCGGCGGCTCCGTGCTGGCGGGGGTGGCCGAGGCCCGCGACCAGGCCGCCCTGCGGTCCATCGGCGCGGACGCCCGCGTGGACACCGAGGGCCCGCTGCCGTCCGGCCTCGCCGGCCGGGTCCTGGACCTGCCCGGGGTGCGTTCGGTCACCGCGCTGAGCATCGGCTACGACGCGAAACCGCGGGCGGAGCAGACCCCGGTGCCGCTGCTGGGCGTGGACCCCGCCGGGTACGGCGCGTTGGCGGCCCGCACGGGTCTCGGCGCCTTCGAGGCCGGGCAGGTGCGGCGGCCCGCGTCCGGCGGCCCGCTGCCCGCCCTGGCCTCGCCGTCCGTGGCGCAGGCGTACGGCACTCGGCGGCCCTTCCCGGTCCAGTTGGCGGACGGCAGCACGGTCACCGTCCGGATCACCGTCGTACGGGACCGTACTCCGGCCCTGACCAGCGAATCCTTCCTCGTCGTGGACCGCGCGGGGCTCACCGCGGAGGCGGCCCGGCCGACGGCCCTGCTGGTGACCGGCGACCACGTCGACGCGGCGGCGCTGAGCCGGGTGGCCGGTCCGTCGGCGGGCGTGCGCGTCCGCGCCCAGGAACGCGCCCGGTACGCCGACTCGCCCCTCCAGTCGGGTGCCGAGCACGTCTACACGGCGGCGGTGGCGGCCGGCGCCGGATACGCCGTACTCGCCCTGCTCCTTGCCCTGTTGCGCGCCGCACCCGAACGCGCCGCGCTCCTCGCGCGCCTGCGCACCATGGGCCTGACCCGGTCCCAGGCCCGCCGTCTCCTCGTCCTCGAATCGCTGCCCCAGGCCCTCCTCGCCGCGGCCGGCGGCACGCTGACCGGCTGGGCGGCGATCCGGCTCCTGTCCCCCGGCATCGATCTGACCGCCGTCGCCCTCCCCTCGGCCGCGGCGCCGGGCGGCGGGGCCGGGCTGCACACGGACCCGCTGTCGCTGGCGGTCCCGGCGGTCGCCGTGCTGGTGACGGCGGTCGGGGTGGCCGGTGTGCAGGCGTGGTGGACCGGCCGGCGGGGGTCGGTGCGAGAACTCCGGGCAGGGGATGCGCGATGAGTCATACCGGCCTGTCAACCGTGCGGGAGGACCGATGACCACCAACATGACCACCAACCCCACCCTCGGCGAGCTGGCGAACCGGGTCAGCGAGGCCCGCAACCGCCCGGCCTACGGCCATGACGCCCTGATCACCTGCGACCGTCTGGTCCGGATCTTCTCCGCGGACGGCGTCGAGGTCCAGGCGTTGCAGGGCCTGGACCTCCTGGTCCGTGAGGGAGAGCTGATGGCGCTGGTCGGCGCCTCCGGCAGCGGCAAGTCCACGCTGATGAACATCCTCGCCGGTCTGGACGCCCCGACCGCGGGGGCGGCCAGGGTCGCCGGCCGTGACCTGCTCACGATGACCGCCAAGGACCGTCTCGCCTACCGCCGTGAGGTCGTCGGTTTCGTCTGGCAGCAGACCTCCCGCAATCTGCTGCCCTATCTGACCGCCGCGCAGAACGTCGCTCTCCCGCTGGGCCTGTCCGGCACCCGCTCGCGCCGTCGGGTCCGCGCCGAACGCGCCCTGGAACTGCTGGAGTTGCTGGAGGTCGCCGACTGCCGCGACCGTCGGCCGCAGCAGATGTCCGGCGGCCAGCAGCAGCGCGTCGCCATCGCGGTGGCCCTCGCCAACTCACCCGCGGTCCTGCTCGCCGACGAGCCCACCGGCGAACTCGACTCCCACACCGCGGCGCAGGTCTTCGAGGCGTTCCGCACCGCGAACGAACGCCTCGGCACCACCATCGTCATCGTCACCCACGACCAGGCGGTGGCCGACGAGGTCCGCCGCACGGTCGCCATCCGGGACGGCCGCACCTCCACGGAGGTCCTGCGCCGCAGTGAGATCGACGCGGCCACCGGCCACGAGACGGTGGTGGCCCGCGAGTACGCCATGCTGGACCGGGCCGGACGCCTGCAACTGCCCGCCGAGTACACGGAGGCCCTGGGCATGCGCGACCGGGTCGCCCTGGAGCTGGAACCGGACCACATCGGCGTGTGGCCGGACGACAGCCAGGACCACTGAGGCCCCTGCCGGGCCGACTGGGGTCCCGGCCGAGTCGGCAGAGGGTCCGGCGAGGTCGGCTTGGGTCCCGGCCGAGTCGGCTGAGGTCCCGGCCAGGTCGGCTGAGGTCCGGCGAGGTCGGCTTGGGTCCCAGCCATGTCGGCTTGGGTCCCGACCAAGTCGGCTGAGGTCCCGACCAAGTCGGCTGAGGTCCGGCCGGCTCAGCGCACGCTGACGTCCAGCGCGCCGAGCCCCGCCCGCCGCACCGCCACCGACCCGTACGGCGTGCGCAGCCGCAGCCAGGCCCCGGACGAGAACAGGCCCGCCTCCACGGCGTCCCGGCGCCGCAGGAAGCCGAGGGACTGCGCCGCGTGCACGGCCCGTACGGGGAGGCTGGTCCCGCCGACCAGCCGGGACCAGATGTCCCGGCCGATCCGGTCGAGTTCGGTCCGGGTACGGCGCTCCGGCGCCAGTTCCCGGGTACGGGAACGGAATTCGGCGACGGCCCCCGCGACCAGCGCGCGCAGTGCGTCCGGCGCCGGCAGGCCGGGCTCCGGGCGCCAGCCGCCGCGCGGCGGCAGCACACCCGTCCACGGCGGTCCGGTCACCGCGTCCGGGACGACGGCGGTGGCCGCCGACTCGTCCACGGACTCCAGCAGTTCACCGGCGGACACGGTCACGTCGAGGACGACCTCCAGCCCGTCCTCGTACGGCTTGGCCAGCCGCACCGTACGGACCGCCAGCACCTCGAAGGACGGCGGCCGGCCGAACACCGCGAGGGCCGTTCCCACCGCCTGCAACCGCACCGCGGCGCCGCGGTCGTAGTGGAGCAGCCGGGCCAGGAAGGCCGCGAGATCCGCCGCCTCCCCGTCGTCCGCCAAGTGGAGCACCGTCATACGGCGACGGCCTCCTCCTCGTCCCTGTCCCGGGTCCCGCCCTCGTCCCCCGGGCCGCCGTCGTCCATGTACTCGCGCAGGAACTCCCGCTCCTCGGCGGTGATCCGGCGCGGACGCTGTGTCTCGAAGTCGTACGGCACGACCACGGTCGAGGCACGGACGTAGATCCGGTCGCCGTCCTTCACCTCGTAGGCGAGGGTGAAGGACGCCGCCCTGACCTCCGTGATCCACAGCTCGATGTCCACCGGTTCGTGCCGGTGGACGAGTTGCCGCTTGTAGTCGATCTCGTGGCGCGCCACCACGGACCCCTGCCGGAAATCCTTGTCCGGGCGGAACAGGAAGTCGATACGGGCTTCTTCCAGGTAGCGGAGGAAGACCACGTTGTTGACGTGGCCGTACGCGTCCATGTCCGCCCAGCGCAACGGGCAGCGGTAGATGTGGCGCAAGATCAGCCCCGGGTCAGCTTCTTGTAGGTGGCACGGTGCGGACGCGCGGCGTCCGCACCGAGCCGCTCGATCTTGTTCTTCTCGTACGACTCGAAGTTGCCCTCGAACCAGAACCACCTCGACTCACCCTCGTAGGCGAGGATGTGCGTGGCGACCCGGTCCAGGAACCACCGGTCGTGGGAGACGACCACGGCGCAGCCCGGGAACTCCAGCAGGGCGTTCTCCAGGCTGGAGAGCGTCTCGACGTCGAGGTCGTTGGTCGGCTCGTCGAGGAGCAGCAGGTTGCCGCCCTGCTTGAGGGTCAGCGCCAGGTTGAGCCGGTTGCGCTCGCCGCCGGAGAGGACCCCGGCCGGCTTCTGCTGGTCCGGGCCCTTGAAGCCGAACGCGGAGACGTAGGCGCGGGACGGCATCTCGACCTGCCCGACGTTGATGTAGTCGAGCCCGTCGGACACGACCTCCCAGAGCGTCTTCTTCGGGTCGATGTTGGCGCGGCCCTGGTCGACGTACGAGATCTTGACGGTGTCGCCGACCTTGATGTCACCGGAGTCCGGCTTCTCCAGTCCCTGGATCATCTTGAACAGGGTGGTCTTGCCGGCGCCGTTGGGGCCGATGACGCCGACGATGCCGTTGCGCGGGAGGGTGAAGGAGAGGTCGTCGATGAGGATCTTCTCATCGAAGCCCTTGCCGAGGTTGCTGACCTCGACGACCACGTTGCCCAGGCGGGGGCCCGGCGGGATCTGGATCTCCTCGAAGTCCAGCTTCCGCATCTTGTCGGCCTCGGCGGCCATCTCCTCGTAGCGGGCCAGACGCGCCTTCGACTTGGCCTGACGGCCCTTGGCGTTGGAGCGCACCCACTCCAACTCCTCCTTGAGGCGCTTCTGCCGCTTGGCGTCCTTCTGGCCCTCGACCTTGAGGCGGGCGGCCTTGGTCTCCAGGTACTTGGAGTAGTTGCCCTCGTAGCCGTGCAGCCGGCCGCGGTCGACCTCGCAGATCCAGCCGGCCACGTTGTCGAGGAAGTACCGGTCGTGGGTGACGGCCACGATGGTGCCCGCGTACTTGGCCAGGTGCTGCTCCAGCCAGTTCACCGACTCGGCGTCGAGGTGGTTGGTGGGCTCGTCGAGGAGGAGCAGGTCGGGGGCCTCCAGGAGGAGCTTGCAGAGCGCGACGCGGCGCTTCTCGCCACCGGAGAGGGTGGTGACCGGCCAGTCCCCGGGCGGGCAGCCCAGCGCGTCCATGGCCTGCTCCAGCTGGGCGTCGAGGTCCCAGGCATTGGCGTGGTCCAGCTCCTCCTGGAGCTTGCCCATCTCCTCCAGCAGCGCGTCCGAGTAGTCGGTCGCCATCTGCTCGGCGATCTCGTTGAACCGGTCGAGCTTGCCCTTGATCTCGGCGACACCGTCCTGCACGTTCTCCAGGACCGTCTTCGTCTCGTCCAGCGGGGGCTCCTGGAGCAGGATGCCCACGGTGTAGCCGGGCGAGAGGAACGCGTCGCCGTTGGACGGCTGCTCCAACCCCGCCATGATCTTCAATACGGTCGACTTACCGGCACCGTTCGGGCCGACGACGCCGATCTTCGCACCCGGCAGGAAGCTCTGGGTGACGTCGTCGAGGATCACCTTGTCGCCGTGCGCCTTGCGCGCCTTGCGCATGGTGTAAATGAACTCAGCCAAGAGAAACCGTCCGGCAGCTTGAAATCTGGCAGTGGGCAGATACATCCCATCTTGCCGTACCGCCACCCCTGCGCGGAAACCCGTCTGGCCCGACCCTTCTGACCTGCGCTTTCATGACTGACGACGGTGGCTTGTCCGTCAGCGTCGGTCGGCGCCGGTCGGAACCGGCCCCCGCCGGCGCCGTCGTTCGCCATCCAGTCGCCGTCCGGTCGCCGTCGATCGCCGTCCAGTCGCCGTCGATCGCCGTCCAGTCGCCGTCGATCGCCGTCCGGTCGCCGTCGTGCGCCGTCCAGTCGCCGTCGATCGCCGTCCGGTCGCCGTCGTGCGCCGTCGTTCGCCGTTCGGGCGGTCTCGGCCTCGGGTCGGCCTCTGAGCGCCCTCGGGTCGACCTCGGGTCGGCCTCGGATCGGTCCCGGGGAGCCTCGCCGGTGCGTCGGGATCGGCGATCGTCAGCGGAGGGGTACGACAGCCGACACCTTCAAGCGGTTTAGGCCGTGACCGTGGGGGTTCCCCCTGTGAGGCCCGGCATCGTGGTGATCGCAGAGGCACGGACCAGCGTGCCTCACGGGCGTAGGAGAGACGTCATGCGCACAGTGGTGAGAGCGGTGCTGCTTGCGGTCTGTACGACCGCAGTGGCCCTGTCCGTCGTACCGGCGGCACAAGCCGCCCAGACAGGCTGCCGCTACTACTACACGAGCTGGGGCCGAGGCCCGCACGGTGAGACGACCGGCTCCGGGGAGTACGCGGAGGGCGACAGGGACCCCGAGGGCCGCGTCTGCGAGAACGGCTGGTGGGTCTATCCGAACGAGGACGGGGGACTGCCGCCCTGGGCGTGATCCTGTCCTGCCCCAACACGGCCCGACAGTGAGCCGACCCGCTCTCAGCGGACAGTGAGCCGGCCTGCGATCCAGCCGCTCAAACCCCCTACCGGCGGAGAGACCGCAGGTGGGGGGCTTGACCGTTTCGCCATCTGATACGGCGGCGGTGCCGGGCTGACGGAAACTGGAGCCTGCGCGCGCCGAAGCACGTTGCTCCAGCACGTACAGGGCCCCAGCACCCACAGGACCGGGGCAAGCTCGGCTTCCGACCGGCACGCTGCGCTTCCCGTGGCCGTGCTCCACTGCAATTCCCCTAGCCGCACTGCACGGTGTGGATCCGTTCGCCGAACCTTGCGGCGATCCGTACAGCGATCCGTTCGCCGGACGCCGTTCACCGACGACGAAGACCGGGGGCGTTGCTCATTCGGACGCCGGTGTTTCCTTCTTGCGGAGCAGCACCAGGACCGCGCCGCCGATCACCACCAGGCCGATGGCCACGCTCGTGATCACCGGGGTCGCGCTGGAACCGCCGGTCGCGGCCAGATTCGTCGTACCGCCGGCGGTGCCGCCCGCCGTGGCGGGGCGGGGCTCGCCCACGGTCTGGGCCGACGGACCGCTCCCACTGCCCTCGGTCCGGCAGTCGAGTACGCCGGTGAAGCGCTGCGAGAAGCCGTGCGGCCCGGTGATCGTGAAGTCGTATGCCTGGTCCTCCTGGAGCGGGATGGTCACGGTGCGCGACGTGCCCGCGGGGATCGTGTGCTCGTCTCCCATCAGCTCGAAGGTGAAGGGCTTGTCACCGGTGTTCGCCGCGCTGATGTCCAGGCTTCCCTCGGCGCAGTTCTTGTGGGCCGACAGCGCCGGAATGGGGCCCTTCTCCGCCCAGGCCGCGCTCGCGGTCGCGGAGACCGTCGACTCGCTGGAGCCGGCCAGGATCTGGGTCTGGCTGCGGCTCTCGGAGACGAAGGCACGGCCGACCGGCACGGTGGTCGACGCCTGGACGGTGAAGGTGGCCGTCCCGGCCGCGCCGCCCGGCGCGGGGGTGGCCGCGCCGCCTCCGGTGCCCGCCGCGGTGTCCTCGGGGACGTCGACGTACAGCCGGCTGCCGTCCTTCGCCGACGTGACGGTCCTGCCCTTCTCGTCGACGATCCGGACCCCGCTGGTGGCGGCGTCCGCCGGGGGGATCACAGTGACACCACGCGCGTTGGTGTGCACCGTCACCGGTCCGAGCCGGTCACCGGTGTGCCCGGAGACCGCAGGCGGGTCCAGCGTCAGCGATGCCTGGGGCTCCGCCACGTCCCGGGCGTTCTTCTCCAGGTAGTCGGCGAGCTTCTCGGCCCGCGAGCCGACCGCGTCGACGTCCGCCCCGTCCGAGTAGCGCCAGATGGCCACCTGCGTGCCGGCCGCCGCGTCCTGCTCGGTGAGGCCGCTGACGCCCGCCCGCTCGGCGAGCGCGGCGAGGTCGTTGACCTGCGGGTAGGAGTTCTGCAGGATCCAACGGATCTTGCCGGCGTCCCTGTTGGCGCCCAGCGAGGTGCCGCTCCAGGACGTCTCCTGGTACCTGGCGTCCTTCTGGGTGGGGTTGTGCATGTCGATGCAGTAGGTCTGCAGCATGCCGCCGCCGTCGACGGACATCTCGAACAGGCCCGCGGCCACCTTCAGGTCGCCGCCGTCCCCGTGGATGACGGCATCTCCGTACGTCTTCAGACCACCCAGTGTGGCGGTCGCCCCGCTCTGGCCCTGCGCTTCCGTGTCGGCGGCAGCCACCCCGGCGGCCGAGAGCAGGCCGGCGGCCACGAGTCCGGTCACCCACGTCGCGGCGGCGAGGCGGGGCCACCCACGCCCCCCCACCCACGGCGCGGAAGTACCACGGAACCGAGAGAACGCAACAAGCACAGAATTCCCTTTCCAGCAGGACCCGTTGACGTGGGGGTGAGTGGTCCCACCGACAAAATCAGGAGCCCCAGAGGGCTACGCCCGGCATCCTAAGGATCAGTCGCAACCCGGCTCGCCGGTCAGATCGTCGGATGGCGGATCCGACTCGGAATCGTTATCGCCAAGGCCCGGCGCGAGCAGGGCTTATCGACAAATCCCCCGGGTTGTTCGGGGCTTCTCCGTCGCTGACGCACCACTGAGGCAGCGCTGACGCATCACTGAGGCAGCGCTGACGCATCACTGAGGCAGCGGTGAGGCACCGCGGAGGCACCACGGGCGCGGCGCTCACACCGTGCTTGCACAGCACTTGCCCAGCGCGGTGCACAGCGCTGACGAGCCGTTCGACCGCGCCGTGGAGACCGGCTGACGTCATGTCGCCGTTGCGGGTTCCGGTGGTTGTTGGGCGGGTGCGGCCGGGGAGTCGCCCTCCGGGGTCTCCCAGTGCGGTTCCGGCCGTTGCGGCGCCGCCCCCTCCGGTTTGCCCACGCGCCGGAAGGCAGAGGTACCACGAGCCAGGTCGTGGCCGATCGCCACCGCGTCGACGTCCGCGGAGACCCTGCCCTGCTGTCCGTCGCGGGCCTCCGTGCGCACCTTCAGCCGGCCCTGCACGAGGACCGGGTCCCCCACGTTCAGCGAGGCCGCCGTGTTGGTGGCGAGCTGGCGGTTGGCCCACACGGTGAAGAAGTTGGTGTGCCCGTCCGCCCAAACGTTCTTCTCCCGGTCCCAGTAGCGGGAGGTCACCGCCAGCCGGAAGCGCGCCGACGGGCCCGCGGCCGCCTCCCGGTACACCGGCTGCGTCGCCACGTTGCCCACCACGTGCACCATCGTCTCGTTCATCGTGAACACCCCTCCCCGGCCCGGTCGCTCACGCCAGGCGGATCTGTGTACGGGTCCGTCCCGTACGGCTGCGGTCGCCGCGTCCGCCACGCTCCCCAAGCTCTCCGAGCAGGGGGTGCCCCCACCGTCGCGCCGGTATCGGCGCCGACGTTCGACATGCGTGGCGATCGCCGTGGATCCAGACTGCCTCCGCCGGGCCGATCCCGCTGAGCGCTGTGGACCGCCGGGCGCCTGTGGAAAACTCCCTCACCCGGGCGGGTGGTCCCACCCCCGCCACCCACAGGCTGCCGCCCCGCCTCCCCGCGGCGTCCGTCCACCGCCGCCCGAATCCTTCCCCGCCCTTCCCCCCGCCCCGACTGCCACTCGGGCCGGCACCCAGGGCCACCGCTCGGGGCCGCCACCCGAGGCCGCCGCAGGGGCCCTACCCCACCACCCCCGCCGCCGCGGCCCGTGTGACCCTCCCGTACTGCTCCCGAACCTCCTGGTACCGCAGCAACTCCGCGGCCAGCGGATCCAGCACCCTCGCCCGTCCGCACCCCGCGGCGGCCTCCCGCAAGCGGCGTTCCGCCTCCTGCCCGTACCGTCGTGCGGGCCCGCGCGCCGCCATCCGGCAGCTCCACTCGATGATCGGGCCGCCCACGATGCCGGCCACCATCAACAGCACCGGTACGCCGAGGTTCGGCGCCATGACCCCGGCGATCTGCCCCACCAGCCACAGCCCGCCCACGACCTGAAGCAGCGTCATGGCGGCCTGGACGAGTACGGCCAGCGGCCACCAGCCCGGCCGCGGCGGTCTGCCCGGCGAAAGACCGGCCCTGGCCGCCAGGTCGTCCAGTGCCTCGGGCAGGCCCTGGGAGCCCCGTACGGCCGCCTCCCGCACCGCCTGCGCCCAGGGCACGGGCAGCCCGGCCGCCGCCTGGTCGGAGACCGTACGCACCGCCTGCTCGACCCGCTGGCGAGCCGTGGCCTCCTCGTCCGCCTGCGTCCGCAGGAGGAGCCGTCCGGTGGCCGGATCGCACCGCTTCTGATACCAGCGCCACAGCCTCAGCCAGGGCGTTCCGCAGGCCCGGTTGGCGTTGCGCAGCCAGGCGCGTTCGGCGGCCTCCCCCGCCGCGGTGGCGCCCACGGCGTCCGCGAGCCGGGCGGAGAACTCCTCCCGCGCCTCCTCGGTCAGCCCGGAGCGCTGCCCCGGGGCGTACACGGCCCCCAGTTCGGCCGCGGCGGCGTCCACGTCGGCCGAGATGCGGCGGCCCGCCGCTCCGCGCTCGGTGACGAACTGGCCGAGCACCTCGCGCAGTTCGGCGACGCCGTCCCCGGTGAGCGCGGACAGGCTCAGTACGGCCGCACCCGGCTCGCCGTGCTCGCCCAGGGCGATCCCGTCTTCATCCAGCAGCCGCCGCAGATCGTCGAGAACCTGGTCGGCGGCCTCTCCGGGGAGCCGGTCGACCTGGTTGAGGACGACGAACATCACCTCCGCGTGTCCCGCCATGGGCCGCAGGTAGCGCTCGTGCAGGACGGCATCGGCGTACTTCTCCGGATCGACGACCCAGATCACGGCGTCGACGAGCTTGAGGATGCGGTCCACCTGCCGGCGGTGCTGCACGGCCGCCGAGTCGTGGTCGGGCAGGTCGATCAGGACGAGCCCGCGCAGTTGTGCCTCGGCCTCCGGGCTCTGCAGCGGCCGTCGACGCAGCCGTCCGGGGATGCCCAGCCGGTCGATGAGGCTCGCCGCGCCGTCGCTCCAGCTGCACGCGATGGGCGCGGCAGTGGTCGGCCGCCGTACCCCGGTCTCCGAGATGGCCACCCCGGCGAGGGTGTTGAACAGCTGGGACTTGCCGCTGCCGGTGGCACCCGCGATGGCGACGACGGTGTGCTGACCGGAGAGTTTGCGCCGCGCCGCCGCCTCGTCGAGGACCCGGCCCGCCTCGGCGAGCGTGGGGCTGTCGAGCCGGGTACGGGAGAGCCCGACCAGTTCCCGCAGGGCGTCCAGGCGCGACCGCAGCGGGCCGTCGTACGCCAGCGGGGCCGGGACCTGCGCGGCCGACGCGCGGGGTTCGACCAGGGAGGGCTGCTCGCCGTCGGCGGTCCCGGTCACACGCCGGGCGATGAGCCCGTCGTCCCAGGTCTCCGCGGAGTCCGCGGCGCCCTTGTCGTCCTTCACGCGCGCGTGGATCGCCTGCTCGTCCCGCAGCCGCGCCTGCTCCGCGTTCTCGCCCCGCACGCGCGTGTGCCCGGCGTCGGCGCCGCCGTCCCGCCGCCGAATGTGCTCCTGCTCCTGCCCGGGTACGGGTACGGGTTCTTCCCCCGATTGCCGCATGTCCGCCGACACCGGCTGTCCCTGCCCCTGCCCCTGCCCCTGCCCCTGAGTCGGATCGGGCTCCGGCACCGCTTCACGCTCCTGCACCTGTTCGCGCCGCGTCTCGTTCCTGTTCCCCTTCGCCTCTCCGGGGAGGCCGTTTTCGCGACCGTCCCCTCCAGCGAAAGCGTTCGCGGACTCTGCGGGAAGGGCGCTCTCACGCTGCTCGGTACGCGAAGCAGCCTCCCGGGAAACCATGTCCCCGGTGTGATCGGCGTGCTCCGTGTGGTCCTGGTCAGTGACGGCGGTCACCGGTCACCTCTCCTTCTGCAGTACGGACAGGGCGGCGATGAGTTCGGCCTGGGGCTCGGGCTGGACGTCGAGGGCGTCGAGCGGGGCGAGGCGCCGCTCGCGTTCGCTGTGCATGACCCGGTCCAGATGCTCGACGAGCAGGAGTCCGGCGCGTTCGCGCAGCCGTGTCGCGCGGTGCGCGCCGAGGCGTTCGCCCAGGCCCTCCCCCGCGGACCGGGCCCGGCGGCCGCCGAGTACGACGATGGCGGTCAGGGCGGCGACGGTCTCCGCGTCGGGCGCGATGCTCCGGTCCAGCTCGCGCACCGCCTCGTCGGCGTACTCCTCGATCTCCCGCCGCCATCGCCGTGCGGCCAGGCCGATCCGGTGCTCGGCACTCTCCAGCGAGGGATCCCGTTCCGCGAGCCCCGGAGCGCCCGCGGCCGGCTCCCGCCGCCAGGCCGCGTCGACGCGCTCGTCGGCGGCGGTGACGGCGCACAGCAACAGCGCGGCCAGGCTGCCCACCAGCGCGTCGAGCAGTTCACCGGCGGTGCAGTCGAGGGGAAAGGCGCGCCAGCGCTTCAGCGCGTCCCCGGCCAGTACGGCCCCGGAGTTCAGCCGGCCACGCACGCGCGTGTGCTCGCTGTCGTACGCCCCGTCGACCGCGGCGATCAGCCGCAGCGCCGCCGCGTGCTGGGCGGCTGCGGCGCCGGCCAGCTCGGGCATCCGTGTCTTGAGGGAGTCGAGGATGCCGTACGCCGTACGCGCCATGATGTGCTGCCGGGCTCCGGGATCCTGTGCCTGGTGCACGAGCCAGTTCCGCAGCGGGGCCACCGCGGTGGCGGGCAGCAGACCGCCGCCCCAGGCGGACTCGGGCAGCTCGGGGACCGTGAAGCGGGGCACCTGACCGAGACCGGCCTTGGTGAGCAGGGCACCGTACTGCCGGGAGACCTCGGAGACGACCTGGTGGGGTACCCGGTCGAGGACGGTCACCAGGGTGGCGTCGTACTCCTTGGCGGTGCGCAGCAGGTGCCAGGGCACGGCGTCGGCGTACCGGGCGGCCGTGGTGACCATGATCCAGACGTCGGCCGCACAGATCAGCGCGGCGGCGAGGACACGGTTGTCCGCGACCAGGGAGTCGACGTCGGGCGCGTCGAGCAGGGTGAGCCCACGCGGGAGGCTGTCCGCGGTCTCGATCCGCAGCACACGCGCGGGGTCCTCACCGGGGAGCAGCAGATCGTCCGCCGGGTCCTGCTGGGGCACCCATACGCGCGTGAGATCGGGCAGCACCCTCATCCCACTGAACCAGTGATGATCCTCCGGATGGCACACCAGCACCGGAGTCCTGGTGGTCGGCCGCAGCACGCCCGCCTCGCTGACCCGCCGACCGACGAGAGAGTTGACCAGCGTCGACTTGCCCGCCCCGGTGGAGCCGCCCACGACGGCCAGCAGCGGCGCTTCGGGGCTTCTGAGGCGGGGCACCAGGTAGTCGTCCAGCTGGGCGAGCAGTTCGTCGCGGTTGGCACGCGCGCGTGGGGCCCCCGCCAGGGGCAGCGGAAAGCGTGCGGCGGCGACACGGTCGCGCAGGGCGGAAAGTGTGTCGAGCAGCTGAGGCCGTACGTCCAAGGTCACCACATGCGAAGAATGCCCAATTCTGGGGTAATTCTGAAGCATATGGAGTTGTCTGCGTGCCGACGGAGCACATCGGGCGGAAGGGACGACTGGGACGCGGGCGCAGTCCAGGCATAACGAGTACACAACACCCGGGCCGTGACGCACCAAAAGCGATGCACGATTCGCACCTGCCTGCGATTATCAGGACCGCTTCACCGAACCTCCACATCGAGCCACGGAGGCGAAGCAACAGGGACACGGATCCGGGAGCCCTATCCTTGTCCCCGGCAACGTCACGGATCAGCCCACACCCGGGCACCACGAACGAGGCCACCACACCTGGCCCCCGTAGCTCAGTGGATAGAGCAGGCGCCTTCTAAGCGCTTGGCCGCAGGTTCGAGTCCTGCCGGGGGCGCACACACCCGATGACCAGCGGAAACGCTGGTCATTTTCGTTTCTGGCGCAATGCACATCGCTCCCGAGCCAAGCGCCCTGACCATGGGGAGTCGGGACGATGCTCAAGCGGCGATGTTCCGAGGCCGGGACGATCCGATCCACCCGCATCAGTTCCGTCACCCGTTCGCGCACCTTTGGAAGGCGAACGGCGGCAACGAGGACGACCTGATGCGCATCACTGGGTGGCGCTCACGGCAGATGCTGTCTCGTTACACCGCCTCCGCCGGCATCGAGCGCGCCCGGCTGGCACACCGGAACCTGCCTCCGGAGGACCGACTGCAGGGAGTGGAGGAGGGCCCGAGCAAAGTCTCGGCGGCCGTCCGGGTGTTCTCGTTCGAGCCGCGCTGCCAGGGGCTGGCCGGGTCGCAGAAGCAGACGGGGACGTCCGTGGCGATGGTGAACTCGTGGTGCCGTCCCATCTCGCTGCCCTGGTCCCAGGTGAGGGACCGCGTGAGGTGCGCCGGCAGGGTCGTCACGGCCTCCACCAGTGCGTCACGGACCAGTTCGGTGCCGCGGCCGTTGGGCACGTGCCGGAGCATGGGTGGAGCGTTCGACCAGCGTGCCGATGGCGGAGGCTCCGTCCTTGCCGATGATCAGATCCTCTTCCCAGTGGCCGGGGACGGCGCGGTCGGCGACCTCGGCAGGACGTTCGCTGATCATCACCATGGGGTGGCGGTAGTGGGGCTGGCGCTGCTGGGCCTGGCGGCGGGGCTTGCGTCGGGCCCGGCCGGTACGGAGGGCCTTCACCAGATCCCGGCGCAGTTCTCCCCGGCCCTGGACGTAGATGGCCTGGTAGATCGTCTCGTGGACCACGCGCATCTCCGGCCGGTCGGGGAGGTCCCGGCGCAGGTGCTGGACGATCTGTTCCGGGCTCCAGCGCCCGCCCAGACGCTCCTGTATGGACTCCCGCAGCTCCGGGTTCTGAGCGATCTTCGCATGCCTGGGGCGGGGCCGGCGCGACTCAGCACGGGCCTCGGCAACGTGGGGCCGGTACTGGCCTTTGGTGGGGTGGCGGTTGCGGAGTATTTCCCGGCTGATCGTCGAGGGGCTGCGGTTCAAGTCCGCGGCGATCCTCCGCACAGGCACCTTCGCCCACACCTGGTCAGCGATGTACAGGCGCTCTTCCAGCGCCAGGTGCCGAGACGCAGAAACGACCCGCTCGGCCCGCACTCCGCGCGCGGGCCGAGCGGGTCTCTTCTTCGTGGGGTCGGTGCCGTTGAGCCACCGCTTGCCGGTACGCCGGTTGATGCCGGCGATCCGGCACGCTTCCCGACTGCTCACACCTTGATCCATGAGCCGGAAGTATTCCTCCCACCCACGGGTCAGCTTCTTCTTCCCTCGCGACGTGCGGATCTTGCGGATCTCGAAGGCCACCGCGTCCCCGAAGACGGACATTCCATAACTTGTCATGCCTATGACTTGCAAGCTGCAATTGCAATATATCAGCCAGATTGCTCCGATTAATTCCCTTTAGTGAGTCGGACAATCGGACACCCCGCAGAGGCGGCCTGCGGCAGCGCCCAACCGAAGCCACACCGCAAGCGCTCGACCGAGCGCAATCACTCTCCTTCATGCCGCACTTCTGACTGGTGAACAGCTCCCATCTGAAGCCTCGGGTCGCTAGTTTAGAGAGAAGTCAAACCGGTGCTTGAAGTCGTAGATACCGAAGGGATGCACCTGATGACGGAATCGAATTCCGAATCAGATCGCACATCACCCCGAGCTTCGACACTTCGCGGAAGATTTTTCGATCAACTCCGTCAACCTTCATCCAAGGCCGTGATCGTAGGCGTATCGATATCTATTCTCGGCGCGCCGGCGTCGATCTTACTGGGCTGGATCCCCAGCCCTTTCGAGGATAAAGAAGCGAGCTTGCAGATTGCCGTACTGGAAAGCGGAACCATAGGTCCCGCATGGGTTATACCCACTGAATATTCGTCGCGCCTGGACCGATCGGGTGAGCTTGGAAGAAATTCGCAAGTAATCTCTCAGTGGGAGAAAAAGGGTCAAGCGACGCCAGCCGGAACGCAAGTATTGAGGGTGGCCTTTCAGGGCTCGACCGGGAAGTCGATCATTATTTACAGCATGGAGGTGGATGCTGACTGCGGCCCCCCTGAGCGCGGCCTTCTTTATCAAGAAGGTGGAGGGGGAACGGCATCACCTCGACATTTCGAGGTGACTCTTGATGCCGCAGGCGGGCCCAAGGTTGAGCCCTATAAAGAAATAAAGGGAGGTCGGATAGACGGAAGCGAGAAGACGTCATTTCCGTATACCGTATCGGAAAGCGATGTCGAGTTCTTTGAGATAGATGCAACCACGCGGCAGAGCAGTTGTAAATGGCAGGGGAAAGTGCACTGGACTGTCGGAGGGAAAGTCCACGACAGTGTCATTTCGGACAATGGGAAGCCGTTTCTGCTGACTTCGTCATCCGGCCTGGGGCTTTGGGGGGAGCCGTAAATCTTGACCTGTCTCCTGGGCAAGCGACCTCGGGCTGCCCGCCATTCCGTCCTTGGGGCGGCTCACGGGCCCCACAAAACCGGCCAGCTCCCGGGCCTGATCAGGCAATCCACACTCTGGACTCGGCCGGCCACGCTGACGCTCCCCCGCCGGCGCAAGACGCCTGCGCAGAACGCAGCCCCTGCTGCATTCGGGCAGTGGGGGCCGTTTCGTCATGCCCGGGTACGCTCCCGACCATGATTCGCGCTGTGATCTTCGACGTCGGCGAGACGATCACCCGAGATGATCGGTACTGGGCGGCCTGGGCCGACTGGCTCGATGTCCCCCATCACACTCTCTCAGCCCTCGTCGGCGCTGTAGTCGCGCGCGGAGACGACAACGCCGAAGCGCTACGCCTGCTACGCCCCGGCATCGACATCCCCGCCGAGTACGCCGCAAGGGAAGCTGCCGGCCGCGGCGAGTACCTCGACGAGAGCGACCTGTACGACGACGTCCGCCCCGCCTTCTCCGCACTCCGCGAACTCGGCGTTCGCGTCGTCGTCGCAGGCAACCAGACAGCCCGCGCCGGGGAGTTGCTACGCGAGCTGGAGTTGCCCGCGGACCTCATCACCACGTCCGGCGAACTGGGCGCGGCGAAACCGGCATCGGAGTTCTTCGAACGGGTACTGACCGCGGCCGGCCTGGACGCGGCGACTTCCTTGTACGTCGGCGACCACCCGGCAAACGACGTCGGCCCCGCACATGCCGCCGGGCTGCCCTCCGCGCACCTGCGGCGGGGACCTTGGGGCAACCTCTGGGCGGGAACCTCGGAGGCGGCTTCGGCGGACTACCGGATCGACAGCCTGCTTGACCTCGTTGGGATCGTCTCTGCCTGACCTCCCTTACGAACCAACCTGGTAGCGATACGGTGGCAGACCCAGGACAGTTCGGGGGCCTACGTGTCCGTACGTTCGGTCGGTGAGCGCATCGCCTACTACCGGAGCGTGGCACGCCCGCGGATGACCCAGCAGCAACTCGCCGACGCCGCATGTGTAGCACTGGGCACCATCCGCAAAATTGAACGCGGGGAACGCGGTGTCAGCACCGACACCCTGGAAGCCATCGCGGACGCGCTCCACGTCGACCCGGGGCACTAGGTGACCGCGAGGTGACCCAGTCCCGAGCCCACGCCGCGCTGCCCGCGCTGTCCGGCGTGATCGCCGCCTACGACCTCCCCGACGGCGCCCCTGTCCACTCACCGCCGCAACTGCGCGTGGCTGTCGAGGAGGCGGTCGGGTGGCGCCTGGCTGCGCAGTACACCCGGATCGCGCGGGCGCTCCCCGACCTGCTACCGGAGCTGCTGCGCGGCTATCACGCAGCAACAGAAAGGGGAACGCCGGGAGTGGGCGGTCCTGTTGGTGCGGGCGGCCCGTTCGGCAGACGCAGTCGCGTACAAGGTCGGCGCCAGGGACCTGTCCGCCCGGATGATCGAGCTGATGCGGTGGGCTGTCCCCGCCGCCGAAGACCCGGTGCTCACGTCGTCCGTCGCCTATGTGCGCACCGAGACGTTCTTCGCCGCCCGTGCGCACGCCACCGGGTTGCGCGCGCTTGAGGCAGCCATCGACGCCGCCCCCGCACCGGACGACACTCCGGCGACGGCGGCACGCGGCGCGCTGCACATGCGGGCCGCAGTCATCGCCGGCCGGGCCCGCGACGGGTCTGCGGCCGGAACGCACTTGTCGGAGGCCCGCGCCTTGGGCGACCGGGTCCGTGAGGACGTCTACTGCGGGACCGCGTTCGGACCGGACTCCGTGTGCGTCCATGAGGTCTCGGTGGCGGTGAGCCTCGGCGACGAGCACGCCGGCCGTGCCTTGGACGTCGCCCGCGAATGGGCGCCTCCGCAAAACCTCCCCGCGGAGCGACGGTCGGGGTTCTACATCGAGATGGGCCGCGCACAGCTGTGGGCCGGCCGACCGGATGATGCGTTCGAGGCGCTGAAGGTCGCGCGTCGGATCGCGCCGCAGCACACCCGGGAGCATCCGTGGGTTCGGCAGGACGCGGCGACGCTGCGTCGGTTGAAGCGTGCGGACGTCGAAGACCTCAGCAACTTTGCGGAGTGGTGCGCGGCCACCTGACTACCCCTCACCGGGGTACTTCTGCCGTGTGGGTAGGACCACCATCTGTCGCACGCGAATGCCGAGCAGATGGGACCTGGGATGCCTGACGCGCCCTTGCCCCCGCCGATGGTCATAGACCGCGAAGTGAGCATCGCCCGTCTTCACGGCCTGGCCTGCTTTCACTGCGGGTCTGTCGCTGGGCCTTTGCGTATGGCAGGGAGAGTCGTGGTGCGTGGTGCGACTCGTGTGTGGCCGGTCGTCACGTGCGGGTGCCGACGTGAGCAGCCCGAGATCCCGGCCGAAGGAAGTCTCCGGCGACCGTGCGACCGGTCCCGGGGCGTGGCCGACTGGTGAAGGAGTCGACATGCCGCACAGTACCGTCCAGCCGCTCTACGGGGTGATCAGATGAGCAGCACGGTTCAGGAGATCCCCGCCGAGGTCCTTGAGATCCTGGCGCTGCCCGCCCTGGACGGCCTCGCCGACGACAAGGTTCGGGGCGCCGAATGCCTCTGGTGCCCCACGTCGTTGACCGGTGCGACCGCTGTCGACTTCGGTCAGCGGCGCTCCCCCTTGAACGGCTCGTCGGCGGTTTCGGGGATGGCCTGGTTCCCCCGGGCCTGCCGCTCCTGCGTCGCCGGCCGCGCCCACCGCGGCCTGTTCACCCACACCGTGGCCTGCCCGCTCTGCCAGGCAGAGCAGACAGCCGCTGACTGCATCATCGGCCGCGGCCTGTACCGGCTGGTGAGGGACTGCCGACGATGACCCCGGACAGACTCCCGCCCCGCGCGAGGCCCCGTCTCGGCTACATGACCATCCGGGTCTATCAGATCGACCGCTGCGGGAAGATCACCCGCGACGGCCGAACAGTTGTCGTCCCTCCCGCCGCGGCACTGCCACCGCGCACGGACGGCTACCCACCGTGCGAGTGCCCACGTCACCGAGCCGAACGGTCATGAACCCCCGCCCCCGGCCCGAGCCTCCGCCCACCGCGTCACTGACCGCAGCCCAGTATTCGGGGTGGGCCTGCTGCTGGTGCGGCAAGAGCCTCCTCGACGTCATCGGCGCCCAGTCCGCCGGCATCGCGCGCGGCCGGAGCGGCGCCCACGTCCTCGACAACGAGGTCTACGCCTGTCCCGACTGCGCGGGCCGCAGCGTGCCCACCCAAGCAGGCAATTCGTCACCACCGGGAGAAAGCCGCCATCATGGCGGATCTTCTACCAGAAAGGTCCGCCGATGAGGCGGCTTGTCGCCCTCGTATGGCGCGCGATCCGAGGTCCGATCCAGTGGCGCATCCTCTGGATCGCCCACGCCACATTCATGGCCGGCGTGACCGGCGTCGTCCGCGACGACTCCGGCCGCGTCCTTGTCCTCCGCCACCGCATGTGGCCGCCAGACCGGCAGTGGGGACTGCCCACCGGCTACGCGAACAAGGGCGAGGACTTCGCTCAGACGGTGGTCCGAGAGGTGAAGGAGGAGACCGGCCTGGCCGTGAAGCCCGGCCGTCTCATCCATCTCCGCAGCGGCTACCGGCTGCGCATCGAGGTCGCCTACGAAGCCCAACTCGTCGGCGACGCCACACCCCGCATCAACTCCTTCGAGGTCCTGGAGGCCCGATGGTGCACACCCGACGGCCTGCCGGACGGGATGCAGGAATCCCACCGGCAGCTCATCACCAGCTCGACACCGGAATGATCCGACTTGCGCCCCATGAAGTCCTCGTCGGCGACAGTGCCGCGGTCGCCGCGGCCCTCACCCGGTGGCGCACCGACCTGACGACACTGACCGGCGCCCACAAGGAGCACCGGTTCCGGACGCTGGCCGATCACCTCGACGAGTGGAGGTCGCAAGGGGTCGACACGTCGCCGTTCCACAGCGGCCTGTACCTCGCCCGCAACCGCTACTCGGAGATCGGCCTGCGGCACATGCTGCCGCTGGACCGCGTCCTCGTCGGCGCGTCGTCGACCCGGCCCGGAGCGTTCGGCGGATTCCACCACCCGAACCAGGGCTACCGGCACCTCCAGATGGCAGCCCTGATCACCATGTACGGACCGCTGGACCGGGACGTCCCCGCGGATCCGGATCTGGCGATGCTCGACCTGGTGCGCGCGCACGCACACGACTGTCTGCACTACGGCTCCGCCCGCCGCTACGTCCTCGGCGAGAACGGTCAGGTGGTGCGCACCCAGTACGGCATCAACTGGCGACGCCCGGACGGGCGCACCTACTCGTCCTCGGACCCGCAGGACGCCGCGCACACCCGGAACCTCGGGATCATCATGGAGGGTGCGTGCGACCGTGAGTCCCGGCGCCTGACGCGACAGGTCGCCGAACTGTACGACATCACCGGTCCCGACAGCCCCGACGACATCGGGTGGTGGGCGTACCGGGACGCCACCGGACAGCTCGATGACGACGAACCGGCGGCGGACGCCGGAAAGCCGTTCGACGGCGAGGCGGGCACCTACGCCGGTTCCATGGCCCGCTACCAGCGGTCCGTGAATCACCGGTATGAGCAGTGGCTCGCCGAGGTGGGCGCAGGTGAACGGGAGGGCCTCCAGGACCTGGTCCTCACCGCCGTCATCAGTGGCGACACCGGCAACCTCTGCCGCCGGCTCGACGACCGCCACGGTCCGGGAACCTTCGCCGGCATGTTCCGAACCAGCGGCTATCTGACAGCACCGCCGCAACAGACGGCCGCCTGCGTGTAGCGGTCCCCGGTCGGCCCCGCTCGTCCGCTCCCCCCGTGGCGGATGGGCGGGGCCTCTCAGTGGCTGCGCCACAGAGCGCCCAATCACGCCTGCCGACGCCCGTACCAGGCCATCACCGCCGCCGTCGCGGCCGCCGGAAGGCTCCCCCTCTTCACCACCGGCCCCGACGCTTTCGAGGGCCTCGACGACTTGATCACCATCGTGCCCGTCACCCGGCCCGAGGTCCTGCCCGACCGGTAGCGCCCCGTCCATCCCACCCCGCCCCGCACTGCGCCGGAGGCGGGACGGTTCCGCTCCCGGTCGCGGACACCCACCGCCCGTCACCGACGCACGCCACGCGAGACCTCGATCCGCACGAAAACGGCGCCCGGAGTCTCAGTGTCGGCACGCGCCCGTACAGTTACCCGATGACGCCGATCAAGAAGTTCCAAGTCACCTTCGACTGCGCAGAACCTGAGCGGCTCGCTCGTTTCTGGTGCGAGGTGCTGGGGTACGTGGTACCGCCGCCACCGGCGGGGTTTGCCACTTGGGACGACTTCAAGGGCTCGCAGCCACCTGAGGAGCGGGATTCCTGGTTCGCCTGCGTCGATCCCTCAGGTGTGGGACCGCGGCTGTACTTCCAGCGTGTCCCCGAGGGGAAGGCCGCCAAGAACCGGGTGCATCTTGATGTGCGGGTCGGCACCGGACTCGTGGGTGAAGAGCGCCTCGCCGCACTCGAAGCGGAATGCGCGCGACTGGTCCCGCTCGGTGCAGTGCACGTGCGCACTCTGTATGACGGCAATGATTCGTGCATCCCGATGCTGGACATCGAGGGCAACGAGTTCTGTATCGACTGAGAGGCCCTTTCGGCTCCTCCGCCACGCGCGCACTCCGGCGTTACCCGCGAGCCGGAACCCCGCCGGTCGCCGCGCCGACGTTCACCGCGCAGCCGACCTGCCCGTGTTCGACGTCCGTCGCGGAGACCGGATCGTACGAGGGCCGGGGAATTCCTCATATAGGAGGGTTTGGCGCGACAGAAAGCAAAAGCCGGACACAGCCGCTCCAGCGCCGCGACACACTCACCACTGCAACCGATCGTGCACACAGAGCGACATGGAGGGTGCGTGTTCCACACCATGAAGCAGCGACTGGCGGCGTGCGCCGCAGCAGCGGCCTTTGCCGCGGCGGCCGTCTCGTTGGCCGCTCCGTCGACGGCCGCCGGTGCCGCCGCCGTCGGCGAACTGACCTACGGCAGCGACATCCTGCTGCAGAACCAGTACGGAGGTGACGGCGGGTACCTGGACACCAACGGGCGCTCCGGCCAGCAGGGCGCCACCTACGACGTGAGCACCAACCAGACCCCCAACAGCCGCGGCCCCGCGACCTCGGTCTGGAAGGTCGTCTCCGCCACCGGCAAGGCCAGCGGCACCCGCGTCACCAGCGGCGACGTCATCTACCTCGTCAACCAGTACGGCAGCGGCACCTACCTGGACACCAACGGACACTCCACCCGCCAGGGCGCCAAGTACGAGGTGTCCACGACCGTCACCAAGGACCGCGGCCCCGGCACGGGGAAGTGGCACATCTTCGGCAGGACGTCCTCGCCCACGGACGGCAACATCCGCACGGACGACATCGTGCACCTGCTGAACGACTACGGATCCGCCAACGGCGGCTTCCTCGACACCAACGGGCGCTCCAGCCAGCAGGGCGCCAAGTACGACGTGTCCACCAGCCACTACACGGACCGCGGGACGGGCACCGGCTCCTGGAAGGTCCTGCCCGCCAACTGACCTGACCGAAGGTCGGCCGTCTCACCGTCGCCGCGCGTCACCAGTGCGACCACCCCTCCTTGCGGTGTGGTCGCACCTGGGGGCGCGCGGCGGTGTGACCGTGACCCGGCACCCGACGGGGCGCGGCCAGGTGCGCGTTGGGCGCGAGGCAGGGGCGCACGGGTCCGGCGAGGGCAGTTGCGGACCGGTCAGGCGTCGACGCTGTCGGCCAGCGCGGAGAACTCCTCGTCGGTGAGGGTGACTTCGGCGGCCGCCACGTTCTGTTCGAGGTGGGCGACGCTCGACGTGCCGGGGATGGGAAGCATCACCGGGGAACGGCGCAGCAGCCAGGCGAGCGCGAGCTGCGACGGACTCGCGTGGTGTTCTCTGGCCGCGTTGTCCAGCGGGCCGCCCGAGCGGGCGAGTTCGCCCGTGGCCATGGGGAACCACGGGATGAAGGCCAGGTTCTCGTGCTCGCAGTGGTCCAGTACGTCCTCGGCGGCGCGGTTGGCGAGGTTGTACAGGTTCTGCACGGACACGATGTCCGCGATCCGACGTGCCTGGCCGAGCTGCTCGACAGTGACCTCGGACACACCGATGTGCCGGATCTTGCCCTCCCGTTGGAGGAGGACCAGTTCGCCGAGCTGGTCGGCCGGCGGCACCTTGGGGTCGATGCGGTGCAGTTGGAAGAGGTCGATGCGGTCCAGACCGAGATGGCGCAGGCTCAGCTCGCACTGCTGGCGCAGGTATTCGGGACGGCCGAGCGGGCGCCAGTCGTCCGGACCGGCGCGGCTCAGGCCGGCCTTGGTGGCGATGACGAGGTCGTCCGGGTAGGGGTGGAGCGCCTTGTGGATCAACTGCTCGCTGACGAAGGGGCCGTAGGAGTCCGCGGTGTCGATGAGGTTCACGCCCAACTCCACGGCACGCCGCAACACGCGCACGGCTTCGTCGGGATCCGCGGGCGGGCCCCATACGCCGGGGCCGGTCAGCTGCATGGCTCCGTATCCGAGGCGACGGACGGGCAGGTCGCCACCGAGGGAGAAGGTGCCGGAAGCCTCGGCTGGGCGGGAGGCGGCGGATGCGGTCATGAAATGTCCTTCGGTCAGGGGCGGCGACAGCGGCAAGGTTCCACCGGATACGCGGGCCGATGCGCGTGGGCGGCCCACGGCCCGCCCGGCACCGCGGCCCTGCCGGAGGCACGACGAGACTGCTGCCGTACGGCTTCTCTCCCACCATCCTGATCCGTCGGCACCGACGGCGCACCCCGCGGCGGTCCTGGCGGCCGGGGTCGGCCGGACAGGACCGGCGCCTGCGTCGGCCGCCGGGCCCGGACCGTCGTTCCGTGCCGGTGGTGGCGAGGCGAGCGGCACGGTGGTCCGTGGGGCCCGCCCGGACCGGCCACCCTGACCCGTCACCCGGAGCCGTCGCCCAGGCCCGTTGCCCAGGCCGGTCGCCCGAGTCGGTCACTCAGAGCAGCCATCCATCCGGAGTTCGATCTTCCGTTCAACCGTTCACCCCTGAGGAACCCTGGACTCCACAAAGGTCATACAATCACTCTTAGTTGTCGCATGATTACACACTGCCACGGGGGGCAGGTACGAACCGAGGGACGCAGGGTCTCAGGGAGGGGAGGGGCACCCATGTGGATTCGTCGCACGGCCTATCCCGTGCTGCTGGTGCTGATGGTCGTCGTGGCCGTCGTGGTGCTGCGCTTCCACCTGAATCCCGGACTGGCGACCTCCGGCTTCCAGTTCGGAGTCATCGCCTATCTGGTGATCATGGAGCGGGTGATTCCCTACGACCGCACCTGGCACCCGGACCGCCGTGAATGGGGCTGGTACGGCATCTACTTCGTGCTGACCACCTTGGGCAGCGTCATCGCGCAGCTGCTGGTCGCCGCACTCGTCGCCGTCCTGTCCCCGGCCAAACCGAAGCTGCCCCTGGCGGCCGAGATCCCACTGGCGCTGCTGGTGGGGTCGCTGGCCAGCTATCTGGTGCACCGGTTGGGCCACACCAACCGCTGGCTGTGGCGGCTGCACGGCATCCACCATGTGCCGGAGAAGGTCAACGTCGCCAACAACGGCGTCAATCACGTCCTGGACGTCCTACTGGCGCAGAGCAGCGTGCAGTTGTCGCTGAGCCTGTTCGGGTTCTCCCAGCAATCCGTGTTCGCGACCGGCCTCTTCGTCATCACCCAGGGCTATTTCATCCACGCGAACATCGACGTCCGTATCGGCTGGCTCAACTACGTGTTCGCCAGCCCGGAACAGCATCGTCTGCACCACAGCACGGATCTCTCCGAGGCCGGTCACTACGGCTCGGAACTGGCTGTCTGGGACCGAATATTCGGCAGTTACACCTGGTATCCCGACCGGAAGCCACTCGCCGTGGGTCTCAAGGACCCCGCGTCCTTCCCGAGGACCGAAGCCGTCTTCGCCAGCCAGCTCCGGTCGTGGCGACGTCCTGTGAACTGACGACGCACCTCCCTGTACGAACCTCCACCTGACCGCGGCCGGAGCCGGCCGCGGTCGGGCCATCGTCCTGCCCCTTTCACACGCGCCGCCGTGCCACCACAACTCAAGGATTCGGCCATGTCGGACCTATGCAAGGTCGTCACCCGCGACAAGATCGCGATCATCGGAATCGGCTGCCGCCTGCCCGGCGGCGCCTCGGACCACCGGACGTTCTGGCAGAACCTGATCGACGGCAGGGACTGCATCACCGCGACGCCCGGAAACCGGTATGACATCGCGACCCTCGCCAGCCGGGACAAGACCAAGCCCGGCCGACTGGTCGGCGGGTGCGGGGGTTACATCGACGGTTTCGACGAGTTCGACCCGGCGTTCTTCGGCATCAGCCCCCGCGAGGCCGCGCACATGGACCCGCAGCAGCGCAAGTTGCTGGAGGTGGCCTGGGAGGCGCTGGAGGACGGCGGGCAGAAGCCGGCCGAGCTGGCCGGGCAGGACGTCGGCGTCTTCGTCGGCGCGTTCACGCTGGACTACAAGATCCTGCAATTCGCCGACCTGGGGTTCGAGACGCTGGCCGCCCACACCGCGACCGGCACGATGATGACGATGGTGTCGAACCGCATCTCGTACTGCTTCGACTTCCGCGGCCCCAGCGTCTCCCTCGACACGGCGTGCAGTTCCTCGCTGGTGGCGGTCCACCTGGCCTGCCAGAGCCTGAGCCGCGGCGAGAGCAGCCTCGCGCTCGCCGGCGGCACGCTGCTGCACATGGCGCCGCAGTACACCATCGCCGAGACCAAGGGCGGCTTCCTCTCCCCCGAGGGCCGCTCCCGCACCTTCGACGCGTCGGCCGACGGTTACGTGCGTGCCGAAGGCGTCGGTGTGGTCGCCCTCAAGCGCCTGGACGACGCCCTGCGCGACGGCGATCCGATCCACGCGGTGGTCATCGGCAGCGGCGTCAACCAGGACGGCCGTACCAACGGCATCACCGTGCCGAACGCCGACGCCCAGGTCGCCCTGATCGAACGGGTCTGTGCCGAGGCGGGCGTCGCGCCCGGCAGCCTGCAGTACGTCGAGGCCCACGGCACGTCGACCCCGGTCGGCGACCCGATCGAGGCGGGCGCGTTAGGCCGGGCGCTGTCGATCGGGAGAGAACCCGGCGCCGCCTGCTACGTGGGCTCGGTCAAGACCAACATCGGGCACACCGAATCCGCCGCCGGCATCGCCGGGTTGATCAAGACAGCGCTCTGCCTGAAGCACCGGAAGATCCCACCCCACATCAATCTCGACCAGCTCAATCCCGCGATCGACCTGGACGCGCTGCCCTACCGGATCCCGACCAGCACGGTCGACTGGCCGGAGCACGACGGACCCGCCCGCGCCGGGGTCAACTCCTTCGGCTTCGGCGGCACCAACGCCCACGTGCTGCTCGAAGCGGCACCGGCCCGTGCGGAGGCCGCGGGGAACACGGCAGCGGCCACGACGGGTGCGGCAGCGGGTACGACAGCGGCCACGGAGAGCGAGGAGGCCGCTGCGGGCGCGGGGGACGCGAGGGGCGCGGGGGCCGAGGTGCCGGCGGCAGCGGTTCCGCCTTCGTACTCCATCCTTCCGCTGACCACGCGTGACCCGGCGCTGCTCCCCGAGGCGGCCGCCGGCATCCGCAAGGAGCTGGCCGGGTCCGGCCACGCCCCGGCCGCCTCGCTGACCGACATCGGCTACACCCTGGCCCGCCGCCGCCAGCACCTCGAATCGCGGCTGTCGGTCGTCTACGACTCGCGTACGTCGCTCGAAGCGGCCCTCGACGCCTATCTGCGCGGCGACCAGCACCCCCATGTGCTGGTCGACCAGCGGCGCGAGGGCGAGCAGCGGCGGCTGGTCTGGGTCTTCACCGGGATGGGGCCGCAGTGGTGGGCCATGGGCCGGCAGCTGTTCGAGACCGAGCCGGTCTACCGCGCGGCGGTCGAGCGCTGCGACCGCGAGATCCGTGACCTCACCGGCTGGTCGCTGGTGGAGGAGATGTCCGCCGACGAGGTGGACTCGAAGATGAGCGAGACCTGGCTGGCCCAGCCCGCCAACTTCGCCGTCCAGGTCGGGCTCGCGGCCCTGTGGCGCAGCCGCGGCGTCCGTCCGGACGCCGTCGTCGGCCACAGCACCGGCGAGGTCGCGGCGTTCTACGAAGCGGGCGTCTACACCCTGCGGGACGCGGTCACGGTCGTCGTGCACCGCAGCCGCCTCCAGCAGAAGCTCGTGGACACCGGCGCGATGCTGGCCGTGAGTCTCTCCGAGGACGAGGCCGAGCGGCGGGTGGCGCCGTACGCGGACCGCGTGTCGGTGGCCGCCGTCAACAGTCCGACGGCGATCACCCTGGCCGGGGACAAGGACGCGCTGGCGGAGCTGGCCGTGCAACTCCAGGCGGAGGACGTCTTCGCCAAGTTCCTCACCGTACGAGTGCCCTACCACAGCCCCCGTATGGATCCGATCAAGGACGAGTTGCTGTCCTCGCTCGCCGGGCTGGAGCCGCGCGCCGCGCGGGTGCCGCTGTATCTGACGGGAGGGCCTCAGGCCGCGGCCCGCGGCCGGGCCGAAGGGCCCGAGCTGGACGCGGACTACTGGTGGCGCAACGTCCGCGACAGCGTGCGCTTCCGGGACGCCGTCGACCGCCTCGTCGAGGACGGCCACGGCCTCTTCCTGGAGATCGGCCCGCACCCCGTGCTGGGTCACTCGATCGCCGAATGCCTGACCGCCAAGGGCGCCGAGGGGCGCAGCCTGCCCTCGATCCGGCGCCAGGAGGACGAGCGCGCGCGGTTCACCCTCTCCCTCGCCGCTCTCCACAACGCGGGCGTCGACATCGCCTGGGAGGTGCTGCACCCGCGGGGCGGGCCGGTGACGCTGCCCCGCTACCCCTGGAAGCGGGACCGGCACTGGACGGAACCGAAGGCCGTCGAGCAGATCCGGCTCGGCAGGCGCGAACACCCGCTGCTGGGCCGTCGGCTGGCCACGGCGGAACCGGCCTGGGAGGCCCGACTCGATGTCGAGGCCCTGCCCTATCTGCTCGACCACCGCATCCAGGGCAGTGCGCTGTTCCCGGCGGCGGGCTATGTGGAGATGGCGACGCAGGCGGTGCGCGCGATGACCGGCGGCGGGGAGGCCGTGATCGCCGACATCGAGCTGCGCAAGGCGCTGTTCCTCTCGGCCGGTTCCGACGGCGGGAGAGCCCCGGAGGAGTCCGGCGGCGACCCGGCCCCGGCCGTCTCCGGCGGCGACACCGCCACCGTGCAGCTCTCCTTCTCCGCGGAGAACGCCGCGTTCACCGTCGCCACGGTGCACGCCGACGACTCCCGGGAGCGGACCGTGCACGCGCGCGGAGTCGTCCGTACCGGGCAACGCGCCGCCGGTACGGCCCGGCTCGACGCCGGCCCGGTCCAGGCGCGCAGCCTGCGCCGCCTCGACGGCGCCGACTGCTATGCCGCCCTCGGGGCGCTGGGCTACCACTACGGCCCGGCGTTCCAGGGCATCGAGGAGGTGTGGATCGGCCGGGACGAGGCGCTGGCCCGGATCCGTCCGACGGAGCCGATCGGTGCCGACGCCGCCCACCACCACATGCACCCAGTTCTCCTCGACGCCTGCTTCCAGACCCTGCTGACCCCGCAGATCGTCGAAACCGGTGACGACGCCGGGGACACCGCGGGCGGTATCCGGCTGCCGTTGTCGATCGACGAGGTGCGCATGGCCGCCGTGGGCGACCGTCCGCTGTGGGCGCATGCCGTCGTCACCCGCCGGGCGGACGGTGAACTCGTCGGTGACATCGCCGTCCACGACGACGACGGCGCGCCGCTCGGCCGGATCAGCGGCTTCCGTGCCGCCGACATCGAGAAAGCCTCCGCCGCCGTCAGCCTGAGCACCGTGGACTCCTGGCTGGCCGACGTCACCTGGGTCCACACGCCGTACGCGGCGGACGTCCACACGCCGTACGCGGCAGACGTCGACACCCCGGACACGCCGGACGGCGACACCGGGTACGCGGCACGCACCGACGCCCTCCACGCACCGGACGCCGACACGTCGAGCACGGCGGACCCGGTCGCTCCGTGGGCGGCGGAAGCCGTCCCGCCGTACCCGAGAGAGACCGTCACCCCGTTCCCGGCCGAGGCCGTCGCCGCGGGCGGGACGGCCGCGCCCCGCTGGCTCGTCCTCGCCGACGACCGGGGCGTCGGCGACGCACTCGCGGCGCTGATCGCCGGGCACGGCGGGCACTGCCACCTGGTGCGCGCAGGAACCGCCTACCGCGTCGCCGAGGACCTGCGCGAGTCGACGGTCCGGCCGGACTCCGCCGCCGACCTGGACCGTCTCCTCACCGACCTGCGCGCCGCGGGCGGCCGACCGTACGACCACGTCGTGCACCTGTGGAACCTCGACCTGCCCACGTTCGACGCGCCGGCCGCCGCCGACGAGTTGCGCGGACTCTCCGGTCTCGGCGGCTACTCGCTGATCGCCCTCGCCCAGACGCTGCCGTCCGCGCTGCCGGATGGCAGGCTGCACATCGTCACCCGCGGCGCCCAGGCCGTCGTACCGGGTGATCCGGTCGAGCCGCTGTCCGCTCCGGCCTGGGGCATCGGGCGCGTCCTGTGGCAGCAGGAACTCACCGCCCACCGCGGAAAGCTGATCGATCTCGACCCCGCGTCCGCCTCGTGCGGGGCCGACGCCGAGGCACTGCTGCGGGAGGTGACGGCCGCCGGTGAGACCGCCGACGACGAGATCGCGCTGCGCGCCGGCCGCCGCTACACCAGCCGCCTCACCCCGGTCGCCGGCCGGCTGACCCGTCCGCTGCCGCTGCGGCTGCGCGCCGACGGCGCCTACCTGGTGACCGGTGCCTTCGGCGCGCTGGGCCGGCTGCTCTGCCGCGCCCTCGTCGCCTGGGGCGCACGACGGCTGATCCTGGTGGGCCGGACCCGGCTGCCCGACCGGGAGCACTGGCGCGAGACCGATCCCGGCTCCGCGGCCGGCCGCGCCGTCCGGTTCGTGCAGGAGCTGGAGGCGCTGGGCGCCCAGCCCGTCCTCGCGCCCCTCGACATCAGCGACGAGGCGAGCCTGACGGCCTGGCTGGCGGAGTACCGGCGGCTCGCGTCCGCGCCGATCCGCGGTGTCTTCCACCTCGCGGGCCAGGTCCGCGACACCCTGCTGCCCGACATGGACCGGGAGACCTTCGACGCGGTCCACGACCCCAAGGTCCTCGGCGCGTACCTCCTGCACCGGCATCTCGGCGCCGAACCGCTCGACCACTTCGTGCTCTTCTCCTCCATCGCCTCCCTGCTGACGACCGCCGGGCAGACCAACTACGCGGCGGGCAACGCGTTCCTCGACGCGCTGGCGCACCACCGCCGGGCCCGCGGCCTGCCCGGTCTCAGCCTGGACTGGGGTCCCTGGGCGACCGGGATGATCGAGGAGCTGGGGCTCATCGAGCACTACCGCAGGAACCGCGGCATGAGTTCCCTCTCGCCCGAGGCGGGGACGGCCGTGCTGGAACGCGTCATCGGGCAGGACCGGGCCCAGCTGCTCGTCGCCACCGTCGTCGACTGGCCGGTCTTCCTCGCCTGGTACGCCTCCCCGCCGCCGCTGGTGAGCGAGCTGGCCGCGGCCCTGGGCGGCCCGGCCGCCGCACAGGGTGAACAGAGCAGCTTCCTCGACGCGTTCCGGGACGCCGATGACGCGGCCCGTCGGACCCTGGTGGCCGAGCGCTTCACGGCGGTGGTCGCGGGTGTGCTGCGGGTGGCGAGCGACCAGGTCGAACTCGACCACGCGCTGGGCGGACTGGGCCTGGACTCGCTGCTCGCGATGGAGCTGCGCTCCCGCGTGCACGCGGAACTCGGCCTCGCGCTCCCGGTCGTCACCCTGCTCAGCAGCGCCCCGGTGGGCGAACTGATCGGCCGGCTCCACGAGGGCCTGGCCGAGCTGGTGGCGGCCGGTGCGGACGAGGCCGCCGGCGGTGCCCCGGTCGAGCTGTTCCGCGACGAGGGACGGCACCCGCTGACCCAGAACCAGAAGGCGCTGTGGTTCCTCAAGCAGCTCAACCCCGACGGTTTCGCCTACAACATCGGCGGCGCGGTCGAGGTGCGCGTGGAACTCGAACCGGAGCTGATGTTCGACGCGTTCCGTGTGCTGATCGAGCGCCATCCCAGTCTGCGCGCCAACTTCACGCACGAGCAGGGGCAGCCGGTGCAGAAGATCGCCCCCGCCGCCGAGGCCGCGCTGCGCCGGGACGTCGCCCTCTTCGACGTGGAGGGCGTGGCGTGGGACGACGTCCACGCGATGATCGTGCGCGAGTACCGCAAGCCGTACGACCTCGAACGCGACCCGCTGATCCGGTTGCGCCTGTTCCGGCGCGGTCCCGACCGCTGGGTGCTGATGAAGGCCGTCCACCACATCATCTCCGACGCGATCTCGACCTTCACCTTCATCGAGGAGCTGCTCGCGGTCTACGAGGCGCTGCGCCAGGGCCGCGCCCCCGAACTGCCGCCGGTCTCGGCGCGCTACCTCGACTTCCTGAACTGGCAGAACCAGTTCCTCGCCGGTCCCGAGGCGCGCCGGATGCTCGACCACTGGAAGGGCCGGCTGCCGGCCGACGTCCCGGTGCTCGGCCTGCCCACCGACAAGCCCCGTCCCGCGGTGCAGACCCACAACGGCGCGTCCGAGTTCTTCGTGCTCGACGCCGACCTCAGCGCCCGCGTCCACGACGTGGCCCGCGAGCACAACGTCACCGTGTTCATGGTGCTGCTCAGCGCCTACTACCTGCTGCTCCACCACTACTCCGGGCAGGACGACATCATCGTCGGCAGCCCGGTGACGGGCCGTACCCAGGAGGAGTTCTCCTCGGTCTACGGCTACTTCGTCAATCCGCTGCCGCTGCACGTCGATCTGGGGGACGGGCCGTCGGTGGAGCAGTTGCTCGCCCGTGTCCGGGATGTCGTGCTCGGCGGCCTGGACAACCAGGAGTACCCGTTCGTGCTGCTGGTGGAGGAGCTGGGCCTCCAGCACGACCCGAGCCGGTCGGCGGTCTTCCAGGCCATGTTCATCCTGCTCACCCACAAGGTGGCCACCGAGAAGTACGGCTACCGCCTGGAGTACATCGAACTGCCCGAGGAAGAGGGCCAGTTCGACCTCACGCTGTCGGTGTACGAGGACGAGGCGGACCGGCGTTTCCACTGCGTCTTCAAGTACAACACCGACCTGTTCCTGGCCGCGACGATGCGGCGGCTGTCCGCGCACTATGTCAACGTCCTCGACGCCCTGACCCGCGCCCCCGCCGCGCACCCGGCCGGCCGGCTGGAACTGCTGGGCGCCCCTGAGCGCCGGCAGATCCTCGGCGACTGGAGCGGGGCCGGTCGCCGGGCCGCCGAGCCCGGTGTGCCGGTGCACGAGCTGATCGTCCGGGCCGCCGCCGAGCGCCCCGGGGCGACCGCCGTCTGCGTGCCCGCCGAGGACGGCACGGCCGAGCGCATGACGTACGCCGCACTCGACCGCCGCAGCCGCGACCGCGCGCGACGGCTGCGCGAACTGGGCGTCCGCGACGGCGCGGTGGTCGCCGTCTGCATGGAGAAGTCGGCCGAGCTGGTGGTCACCCTGCTGGCGGTACTCCGGGCGGGCGGTGCCTATCTGCCGCTCGACCCCGGCAACCCGGCCGACCGGCTGGCCTACCTGGCCGAGCACGCCGGGGCCGCGCGCATCATCGTGGACGGCGCGGGCGGTGCGCGCTTCGCCGGGCATTCCGGCGTGCTCACCCTGGCGGAGCTGTCCGACGCGGCGGGCGCACACACGGCGACCACCCCGCCGAAGCCGACGGGGCAGGCGGAACCGGCCGGGCCGACGGGCCAGATCGAGCCCGCCGGGCAGGCCGGGCAGGTCACGGCCGGTGCTGCGGCCGACGCCGCCGACGCCGCCCATCCGACCGATGCGACCGACCCGACCGACCCAACCGACCCGACCGTCGGCATGGACGGCCCCGCCTACGTCATCTACACCTCCGGCTCCACCGGCCGTCCCAAGGCGGTGCAGGTCAGCCACCGCAACCTCGCGTCCGCCTACGCCGCCTGGCGGGCCGAGTACCGCCTCGACACGGACGTCCGGGTCCATCTCCAGATGGCCGGCCCGGCGTTCGACGTCTTCACCGGTGACCTGGTCCGCGCCCTGTGCTCCGGCGGGACCCTGGTGCTGGTCGGCCGTGAGCTGCTGTTCAACACGGCCCGGCTGTACGCGACCATGCGCGCCGAGCGGGTCGACTGCGCCGAGTTCGTGCCCTCGGTCGTGCGCGGCCTGATGGCCCACTGCGAACGCGACGGTGCCCGGTTGGACTTCATGCGCCTGCTGATCGTCGGCTCGGACACCTGGAAGGTGGAGGAGTACGACCGGCTGCGCGGCCTGGCCGGACCGGACACCCGTGTGGTCAACTCCTACGGCCTCACCGAGGCCACCGTGGACAGCACCTACTTCGAGGGCCCGACCGACGGCCTGGAACCGAGCCAGATGGTGCCGATCGGCCGGCCGTTCCCCGGTGCCGAGGTGTACATCCTGGACGGGCACGGCGCACCGGTGCCACCGGGCGTCGCGGGCGAGCTGTGGATCGGCGGCGCCGGGGTCGCCCTCGGCTATCTCGCCGATCCCGGGCACACCGCCGAGCGTTTCGTCAGCCGCACCCTGGACCACGGCAGCGGCGCGGCACCGGTACGGCTGTACCGGACCGGCGACCTGGCCCGCTGGGACACCGGCGGCGGAGTCCACCTGCTCGGCCGGGCCGACTCACAGGTCAAGGTCGGCGGCCACCGGGTGGAGATCGGCGAGATCGAGTTCCAGCTCGCGGAATGGCCCGCGCTGGCCCAGGCGGTCGTCGTCGTCCGGCCGGACCGCACCGGCGAGAACACGCTGTGCGCGTACGGCGTCGCCGCGCCCGGAGCGAAACTCGACTGGCGGGAGCTGCGCCGGCACCTCGGCGAGCACCTGCCGACGTATCTGATCCCGGCGGCTTTCACCGAGCTGCCCGCGCTGCCGCTCACCCCGAACGGCAAGGTCGACGTCGCGGCGCTGCCCGAGCCCCGCTTCGAGAGGGGCGAGGACGCCCACGAGCCGCCCGTGACGCTCTACGAGACGCGGATGGCCGACCACTGGGCGGCGCTGCTCGGTCTCGGGGAGGTCGGTCTCCAGCACGACTTCTTCGAGGTCGGCGGCAGCTCGATCAAGCTGATCGAGCTGATCCACGGGTTGCAGAACGAGTTCGAGATCAGCATCCCGGTCAGCCAGCTGTTCAAGGTCACGACGCTGCACGGGATGGCCCGGACGGTCGAGCACATCATCACCGGCCGGCTGCCCGGCGCCCAGCCGTTCCTCCGCTTCAACCGGGGGGCGGGTCCCGCCGTGTTCTGCTTCCCGCCCGCGGGCGGGCACGGCCTGGTCTACCGGCGGTTCGCCGAGCAGCTGCCGGAGTACGAACTCGTGGCGTTCAACTACGTCGCCGAGGACGACAAGGTCGCCCGGTACGCCGATCTGATCGCCGCGCACCAGCCGGAGGGGCCCTGCTCGCTGCTCGGCTACTCCCTCGGCGGGAACCTCGCCTTCGAGGTGGCCAAGGAACTCGAACGGCGCGGCCGTGAGGTCGCCGACGTCGTCATCGTCGACTCGTACCGCATCGACGCCGCCTTCACCCCGGGCGCCCGGCACATCGAGGCGTTCGAGCGGGAGCTGCGCGAGCACCTGCGCAAGCACACCGGCTCCGAGACCCTCGCGCAGGAGACCCTGGACCAGGCCAGGGACTACATCGCCTTCTGCGGCCGTACTCCCAACCTCGGCACGGTCGGCGCGGCCGTCACCGTCGTCTCCGACGAGCAGAAGGTGGCCTTCTACGCCGCGGGCGAGCGCGGGACCTGGCACGGCACCTCGACCGCGCGCACCGAGGTGCTGCGCGGTGCCGGCGTCCACGCGGACATGCTCGACCCGGGGTGCATCGAGCACAACGCCCGGCTGGTGCGCGGCGTCCTGACGCACACCGCCGTGATCGAAGGGGCGGCCCCGCATGCGGCGTAGTGGCAGGGTGCAGTGGAGCGAACGCGAGCGTGCCCCCGGGGCCAAGCCGCGCGTCATCATCGTCGGAGCGGGCGTGGGCGGGCTCTCCGCCGGCTGCTACGGGCAGATGAGCGGCATGGAGACCCGTGTCTTCGAGAAGCACGTGCTGCCCGGCGGCTGCTGCACGGCCTGGTCCCGGGACGGCTACGTCTTCGACTACTGCATCGAATGGCTGACCGGCACCGCCCCCGGCAACGAGGCCCATCAGGTCTGGCGCGAGCTGGGGGCCCTGGACGGCAAGACGATCCGGAACTTCGAGGTGTTCAACACGGTCGTCGACGACGACGGCCGGTCGGTGGTCTTCTACAACGACCCCGACCGGCTGGAGCGGCACCTGCTGCGGCTCTCGCCGGCGGACGCGCCGCTGATCCGGTCGTTCTGCCGTGACCTGCGGCGGTTCACCGACATCGACATCTTCCCGTTCCTGAAGCCGGCCCCGCTGCTGACGCTGCGGGAGAAGGCCAGGGCGCTGCGGAAGATCCTGCCCCTGCTGAACCTGTTCCGGCGCACCGCCGGGACCTCCATGGAGTCGTTCGCCGCGCGCTTCGAGGATCCGCTGCTGCGCCGGGCGCTGCCGTTCGTCTTCTTCCAGGACCACGAGGTCTTCCCGCTGCTGCCGTACCTGTTCAACATCGCGGGGGCCCACCAGTCCAACGCCGGGTTCCCGCAGGGCGGTTCGCTGGGGCTGGCCCGGTCGATCGAGGAGCGCTACACCTCGCTGGGCGGCCGGATCGACTACCGCACCCGAGTGGAGCGGATCCTGATCGAGGACGGCCGCGCGGTCGGCGTGGAACTGCGCGGCGGCGAGCGGCACTACGCGGACCACGTGGTGGCGGCCTGCGACGGCGCCACCACCCTGGACCGGTTGCTGAAGGGGCGCTACTCCAGCCCGAGGACCGACCGGCTGTTCCAGTCGGTCCTCGGCACCCCGAAGCTGGTCTACCCGGGGGTGGTGTCGGTGTTCGTCGGGTTCGCCGGGGACGTGGCGCCGGACGCCCCGCACAGCGCGACCTATCTGCTCTCCGCCGCCGACAGCGCCCGGCTGCCCGGCGTGCTCCAGGACAGTCTGGTGGTGCAGTTGCGCTCCCGGTTCTCGGACGGGCTGGCACCGCCCGGCAAGTCGGTGATCCACTGCTCCTACTTCAGCGACTACACCTCCTGGAAGGAACTGCGCCGCACCGACCGCCGCGCCTACCGGGCGCGCAAGCAGGAGGCCGGCCGGTTCGTGCGGGAGTTCCTGGAGCGCCACCACCCCGGGATCGCCGCGCGCATCGAGGTGGTCGACGTCGCCACGCCCGCGACCACCGAGCGCTACACCGGCAATCTGCACGGCTCCATCCTCGCCTGGAAGTCCTACACCGAAGCCGACGGCCTGATCCAGCACCTGATCGAGAAGGACCGGCTGCAGCTGCCGGGGCTCGACGGGCTCTGGCTGGCGGGTCAGTGGTTCACCGGCGGCGGGCTGATCCGGGTGGCGGCCGGCGGCCGGTTCGTGGCCCAGTACCTCTGCGAGGAGCTGGGCCTCAAGTTCCGGGCGTGGGAGAGCACGGCCGGTGAGACGTGGCATCCCGGGAAGCTGGGCCACCTGCCCCAGCTCGACAAGAGCATGAGGTGAGGGGCGTGACGATGCCTCGCAAGCCCCGCGAGCGCCAGACAATGATCATCATCGGGGCCGGTCTCGGCGGGCTGTCCACCGGCTGCTACGCCCAGATGAACGGCTACCGGACCCAGATCTTCGAGATGCACGAGATCCCGGGCGGCTGCTGCACGGCCTGGGACCGCGGCGACTTCACCTTCGACTGCTGCGTCAGCTGGCTGCTCGGCAACGGGCCCGGCAACGAGATGCACCAGATCTGGCTGGAGCTGGGCGCGCTCCAGGGCAAGCAGATGCGGCACTTCGACGTCTTCAACGTGGTCCGCGGGCGGGACGGCCGGTCGGTCTACTTCTATTCCGACCCGGACCGGCTCGAAGCCCATCTGCTGGAGATCTCCCCGTCCGACGCCAGACTGATCCGAAGTTTCTGCTCGGGGCTGCGGAAGTTCCGCAAGTGCCTCGCCGCGTATCCCTTCCTCAAACCGGTGGGGCTGATGGGCCGCGCCGAACGCTGGCGCATGCTCGCGTCGTTCGTCCCCTATTTCAATGTCATCCGCAAGTCGATCAGCGTCCTGATGACGGACTATTCCGCGAAGTTCAAGGATCCGCTGCTGCGCGAGGCGTTCAATTTCGTTCTCTACGAGAAGCACTCCGCTTTCCCGGTGCTGCCGTTCTATTTCCAGCTGTCCGCGCACGCCAATCTCTCGGCCGGGGTGCCGGAGGGCGGCTCACTGGGGCTCGCGACCTCGATCGAGCAGCGCTATCTGCGGCTCGGCGGCGAGGTCAGCTACAACACGAAGGTCGAGGAGGTCCTCGTCGAGGACGACCGGGCGGTGGGCGTACGGCTCAGCGACGGGCGGGAGTTCCGCGCGGACATCGTGGTCTCGGCGTGCGACGGGCACGCCACCACGATGAAGCTCCTGAAGGGCCGCTACCTCCCCGAGGAGTACCGGCGGCTGTACACCTCGGTCATCGACGAGCCGGGCATGGTCTTCCCCGGATACGTCACCCTCTTCCTCGGGCTGCGGCGCCCCTTCCCGGAGGGCGACCCCTGCACCACGTACCTGCTGACCGAGGAGGAGGCCGCCCGGCTGGTCGGCATCCGCCATCCGAGCATCAACGTCCAGTTCCGCAGCCTGCACTACCCGGAGCTGTCGCCCGAGCGGTCGACCGTCGTCTACGCCACCTACTTCAGCGACGTCGGTCCCTGGCGCGCGCTGAGCGACGGCCCGGAGCAGCGCACCCGCAGCCGGGGCGGGACGGAGCTGCACACCCTGCCGGTGCGCCGCGGGCGCCCGTACTACGAGGCGAAGCACCAGGTGCGCGACATGCTGCTGGGCTTCCTCGACCGGCGGTTCCCCGGCCTGACGGACAGCGTCGCGGTGCGGGACGTGTCGACCCCGCTCACCCAGGTCCGTTACACCGGGAACTACGACGGGACCGTCCTCGGCTGGCAGCCGTTCGTGGAGAGCGGCGAGACGATGGAGAAGGTCGTCAAGAAGTACGGGCCGGCCCTGCCCGGCCTCGCGAACTTCTACCTCTCCGGGGTCTGGGCCACCACCGGCGGCCTCATCCGCGCCGCGGCCGCCGGCCGGCACGTCATGCAGTTCGTCTGCCGCGACGACGGCAGGCGGTTCACCGCACACATCGACGCGTCGGGGCCGCTCCCGACCCATGTCGTCATCCCCGTAGGACCCGATGGGAAGGATGGAGACCCCGATGAGCGAACGACCGGCGCCGCTGCCGTATCCGTTCACGTCCGCTGACCCCCTGGAGCTTTCGCCGATCTACGCCGAACTGCGCAACGGGCCGCTGCGCAAGGTCCGGCTGCCCTACGGCGAGGACACCTGGCTGGTCACCCGGCACGCCGACGCGCGGTTCGTGCTGTCCGACCCGCGGTTCAGTCTGGCGGCCGGAGTGGAACGGGACCAGCCCCGGATGAGGGAGCTCTCCCCCGGCGGCGACGGGCTGCTCTCCACCGACCCGCCCGTGCACACCCGGCTGCGCGGTGTGGTGGCCCGGCACTTCAGCGCGCGCCGTGTCGAGCAGATGCGGGTCGTGGTGCGCGAGGCAGCCGACGGGCTGTTGGACCGGCTTGAGGAGTCGGGACCACCGGGCGACCTCGTGCAGGACTTCGCCGTCCCGCTGTCGATCGCCATGATCTGCGATCTGCTCGGTGTGCCGGCGACGGACCGCCACCGTGTCCAGAAGTGGCTCGAAGTCCTGCTGGCCCAGGTCGTGACCAACGAGGACCTCGCCGCCGAATCGGGGGCGTATTTCGCCTACCTGACCGGCCTGGTGGAGGAGCGCCGGCGGGAGCCGGGCGACGACCTGCTCACCTGCCTCGTACGGGCGCACTACGAGGAGGGACGCCTCTCCTACGACGAACTGATCAAACTGTCCATCGAGTTGCTCACCGGGGGGTTCGTCACCACCTCCAAGCAGATCCCCAACTTCTGCTATCTGCTGCTGCGTCGCCCCGAGTGGCTGTCGCGACTGCGCGAGCACCCGGCGGACCTCCCGGTCGCCATCGAGGAGATGCTGCGCTACGTGCCGATGCCCAACGGCCTCGTCTTCTGCCGGTACGCGACCGAGGACGTCGAGGTGGGCGGGGATCTCGTCCGCGCGGGGGAACCAGTCCTCGTCGACACGTCGGCGGCCAACCGGGATCCCGCGGTCTTCCACGACCCGGAGGCGCTCGTCCTCGACCGGACGCCGGAGGCCGCGCATCTGACCTTCGGACACGGCGCGCACTTCTGTGTCGGGGCGCGGCTGGGCCGGCTGGAGCTCCAGGTGGCGCTGGAAACCCTGCTGACCCGCCTGCCCGCGCTGAAGCTGGCCACGCCCGACGGCGAGGTCCGCTGGAGGGAGGAGACGATGCTCAAGGGCCTCCACGCGCTGCCGGTCGACTGGTGAGGCCGCCGGCGGCACCGCGGATGTACGGGTGCCGCTCGGGGCCGCGGCACCGCCGGCCGTGATGCTTCCTGGCCGCCCGCGCGCCTGGCGTGGTTCCTCAGGCGCGCGGGCGGAGTGGTGCGTGGGGGGTGTGGTGCGTGGGAGGTGTGGTGCGGGGGGATGTGGTGCGTGGGAGGTGTGGGTGCTGACGCGGGGACCGGCCGGCCCAGGGGGCGCACCCGCCGGCCGGTCCCGCGTCCGTGCCACGTGCCGCATCGCCGTCAGCTCACGGTGGCCGCCGTACGCTGAGTCGGGCGTTGCTCGCGCGTGTACACGATCATGGAATGCCGCGCGGGCCGGTGTCGACGGCCGGGCGGCCCTCGGCCAGGGACAGGACCGGGTCCTGTCGGGACACGTCGCTGCTCCTGCGGCACCACTCGGTGATCCGGCCCGTGTCGACCAGCCCTGGCTCAGTGACTCGCAGCAGCAATCCCTGTCCTTGTCAATGGCGCGCGTGCACCACGCTTCCTGCCGTGTTCGAGATCGGCAGGGTTCTCCTGATGGTCGACAACATTCTGTCTACAGTATCCTGCGCGCGCAATAAGGCTGCTGAACAATGGCCTGATCTCTCCCAACCCGTGCGCGGTCATGACCGCACGCAATCGAGCGCGTAGACTGTAGACGAAAACCAATTTCAGCCAGGAACCGCTGCCGAGAGGTGGAGCCATGACGTCCGCGGCATTGCCGACCGGTACCGTACCCAAGCTGGAGCGCCCCGGCCCGCTGCGCGAGCGCGTCTACGAGGCCCTGCTGGAGCTGATCGTCACCAGGTCGCTCAAGCCCGGACAGCATCTGGTCGAGACCGAACTCGCCGGCCATCTGGGCGTCTCCCGCCAGCCGGTCCGCGAGGCCCTGCAACGGCTCAACACCGAGGGCTGGGTGGATCTGCGCCCGGCCCAGGGGGCGTTCGTCCACGACCCCACGGAGGAAGAGGCCGACCAACTGCTGGTCGTCCGGGGTCTGCTGGAGGCCGAGGCGGCGCGGCTGGCGGCGGCCAACGCCACCCCGCAGGCCACGGCGCGGCTGCGCGAGCTGTGCGAGGCGGGCGAGCGGGCCCTGGCGGACGACGACGTCGACGCCGTGGTCGCCGCGAACGCCGCCTTTCACGCGTATCTGATGGAGCTGGCGGCGAATTCGGTCCTGGCGGAGCTGTCCGCGCAGGTGGATCGCCGCGTCCGGTGGTTCTACACGCCCGTGGCCCGTACCCGCGGCGCGTTGTCGTGGCAGGAGCACCGGGCGATGATCGAGGCCATCGAGGCGGGCGACGAGCAGCACACCCGGCAGCTGATGCGGGACCACACCGAGCACACCCGCGTCAGCTACCACAAGCGCAAGAAGTCCGAGCAGTAGGCACGGAGCAGTGGGCACACAGCAGTAAATACAGAGCAGTGGGCACACAGCAGTAGGTACAGAGCAGTAGGCACGGAAGCAGTAGGCACGGGCAGTGGGCACGTACGTGCGTACGTGCGTACCGGAGCGGTGCGGTGCCGGGCGCCGCACGGGAGAGCCGCCCGCCGCGGTCCGTCCGCCGAGTCCGCCGATGACGGAGGAGGAGACCGCGACGAGCGGCTGTGTCAGCCAGGTGCGCCTGTGCGGGTCAGACCGTTTCGCCGCTCACCTGCAACGCACCACCGGCCCCGGCCCGGACCCGGCTCGCCGAGGGACGGCCCGGTTGCCGCAGCAGCAGCGCGAGCGCCGCCGAGGCCAGCCCGAGGCATCCGGCGAGGGCGTACGCCCCGGAGTAGCCCCACGCCGCGACGACCGTCGCACCGAGGCCGCTGCCGGCCAGCCCGCCGACCAGCTTGGAGCTGTAGACCAGTCCGTAGTTCTGGGCGTTGTTGTTCTCGCCGAAGTAGTCCGGAGTCAGTGCCGCGAACATCGGGAAGAACGCGCCGCCGCCGAAGCCGGAGATGAAGGCGAAGATGAGGAACAGCCATTCGCTGCGGATGTCACCGGCCCACAGGACACCGAACTGCGACAGTCCCTCGACCGCCACCACCAGGATCAGGGTCTGCTTGCGGCCGAGCCGGTCGGACAGCCAGCCGGTCACACCGCGGCCGGTGCCGTTGATGACGGACATGATGCCCATCGACGAGGCGGCCACCAGCGGCCCGAACCCGATGTCCTTCGCGTACGGCACCTGGAAGGAGATGCCGAAGATGGACACCCCGGAGCACAGCACCAGGCAGAACCACATCAGCGGGAGCATCCCGGTGCGGATGGCCTCCATCGGCTCGTACTGCCGCACGGCGGGCGGGTTCTTGGCCTGCGCCTTGTCGCTGACGGCGTTCTTCTGGTGCTCGATCGGGTCGACCTCTTCGGGCCACCAGTTCTTCGGCGGGTCCTTGAAGAACCAGCCGCAGATCGCCACGAGGATCAGCACGTAGACACCGACCAGGTCGAGCACCGTGTGGTAGTTCCCGGCGTCGAAGGAGTAGGTGAAGACGAAGATCATCGGTACGGATCCGTAGGCGAAGCCGCCGTTGACGAAGCCGGTCTTGCCGCCTCGCCGTTCCGGGTACCACTTGCCGACGATGTTGACGCAGGTCGAGTAGACCATGCCCGCGCCCGTGCCACCGAAGAACCCGAAGCCCAGGATCGCCAGCGGCACGTTCGGCGCGTGGCTGAGGGCGAAGAAGCCGATCCCGGCCAGGACGGCTCCTATGAGGGTGGCACCGCGGGCACTGAGGATCCCGCGTTCCCGCAGCCTTCCCGTCGGGAAGGCAACTGCGGCCTGGAAGACCGTCCACACGCCCAGAACCCAGAACGTGTTGGTGGACGTCCAGCCATGCGCGTCGGACAGGACTTCCTCAGCCGAGCCGTAGGCGTACTCCGCGACGCTGATGGCCATCATGGCCACCCACGGAAGTATCACCATCAGCAGGCGCGGGCCGCCCAGAATGTCTCTGGCGCTCTCGCCGACCCGGTACACACGTCCGTTCGCATCTGTGACCTCTCGGTATGCGGGTCGTACGGTTGATGCCGTTGTCATTTCCAATCCCCTTGCTCAAGAGACTCGCCAGCGCCCCCTGGTCGGTACTCCATGGCAGTACGGGGAGGTCTGGCCGCGGGCGACGGTGCCCGAGCCGGACCTGTCACGCGGGCCGGTCGTGCCGGTCCGCGGGTCTGGGGGTGGGTGACGGCGCCGCGGGGGTCCGCGTCGCCGTGCGGGAAGCGGCGGCGGCCGGGCCGCCCCGGTCGAGTGACGGCGGGTTCGCTGCATGCTCAGATCACTCCGTCCGACTTGAGCATCCTCAACTCATCGTCACCCAGGCCGAGTTCGCCGATGTAGATCTCCTCGTTGTGCTCGCCGAGCAGCGGGGAGGCGGTGATGTCGACGGGTGAGTCGGAGAGTTTGAGCGGGCTTCCCACGGTCACGAACTCGCCGCGCTCGGGGTGCGGGACGGTGACCACCATCTCGTTGGCGACCAGCGAGTCGTCCTCGATGATCTCCTGCGTCGACAGGATCGGCCCGCACGGGATGTCGTGCGCGTTCAACTTCTCCAGCACCTGCCGTTTCGGCAGGGTGGACGTCCATTCCTCGATCAGCCGGAACATCTTGTCCAGCTTGGGCAGCCGCGCCTCGGGGGTGGCCCACCCCGGGTCGTCGGCCAGCTCCGGATGTCCGATCAGTTCGCTGAGCGGTTGCCAGCCGACGGGCTGCACGATCACGTACACGTAGTCGTTGGGTCCGCCGGGTGCGCATCTGACGGCCCAGCCCGGCTGGCCGCCGCCGGAGGCGTTGCCCGAGCGGGGGACCTCGTCGCCGAAGTCCTCGTTCGGATACTCGGCGAGCGGGCCGTGTGCGAGGCGCTGCTGGTCGCGGAGTTTGACCCGGCACAGGTTGAGCACCGCGTGCTGCATCGCGACGTTCACGCGCTGGCCGCGGCCGGTCCGCTCGCGTTGCAGCAGGGCGGCGAGGATCGCCGCGACGGCGTGCACGCCCGTTCCCGAGTCGCCGATCTGCGCGCCGGTCGCGAGCGGCGGGCCGTCCTCGAAGCCGGTGGTCGCCATCGAACCGCCCATCGCCTGCGCGACGACCTCGTACGCCTTGAATGCGGTGTACGGGCCCTCGCCGAAGCCCTTGATGGAGGCGTAGACGATCCGCGGGTTGATCTCCTGGATGCGGTCCCAGGTGAACCCCATCCGGTCGACCGCGCCCGGCCCGAAGTTCTCGACCATGACGTCACTGCGGCGGATCAGCTCGGTCAGGATCTCCTTGCCGCGCCCGGTCTTGGTGTTCAGGGTGATGCTGCGCTTGTTGCAGTTGAGCATCGTGAAGTACAGGGAGTCGACGTCCGGCAGGTCACGCAGCTGCCTGCGGGTGATGTCACCGGTCGGGGCCTCCAGCTTGACGACGTCCGCGCCGAGCCAGGCGAGCAGCTGGGTCGCGGAGGGCCCGGACTGGACGTGCGTCATGTCCAGGACGCGGATGCCGTCCAGTGCCTTGGTGCCAGTGGGGGGCTTGCGGGTCGCAATGGTCACCGAGTCACCTCACTCGTGCGCCGCGGAGCGCGACGCTGCGGCAGCGGAAAGTGAATACTGTATGCAGTGACAGACCATAGCCCTTGCGTGATCGGAAAGATCCGGGCCGGAGGTTGAGGTTTTCCCCAAGAAGGGCCAAAGGAATGGCATAGAAGTCGGGCGCCCCGAGGCCGACCGGGCGGGCCCCCTTTCCGCGATACACCCGCGACGGGCCGCGATAAGCACTGACAGAATCGCGGAGAGATGGCATACAGTATGCAATCGACGTGGGGAGGCCACACGCAGCTCCCCGTCCGCCCGGACTTCAGGGAGCCGCTCCATGTCGTACCGCTCCGCTCTCCTTCGCACCTTGAGCAGCACCATCGAGCCCTCCGCCGAACGGACCAGCGCGCTCGGCCGGTTTCCGCGCGTCTGCGTGGCCGCCCTCGGCAAGGCCGGGCTGCTCGGACTCACCGTCGGCGCCCCGCTCGGCGGCGGTGGCCGCGGACTCACGGAGGCCGCCGAGGTCGTGGCCGAGGTGTCCCGCGCCTGCCCGGCGACCGGCGCGGTCCTGCGGTCGCACTACGCGGCCGTCGCCCTGATCGAGGCGCACGGCACTCCGTGGGTGCGCCGGAGGATCGCCGCGGGCCACCACCTCAGCACCCTCGCCCTGACCGACGGCGACGACGGGCGCGCGCCGGGCGGCACGGCGTCGCCGGCGGGTTCGACGGCGACCGGCGTCGGTGACGTGGTGGCCCTGCGCGCCCGCAAACGCGATGTCGTCGGGGCGGGCGAGGCCGACAGCTACGTCTGGTCCTCGCACCCGGCCGACGGCACCGGCCGGCCGGCCCTCTGGCTGGTCCCCGCGGACGCCCCCGGTCTGTTCGTACCGGCCCGGCCCAACGGCGCAGGGCCGCGCGGCAGCGGCGCCTCGACCGTGCACGCCGACCCCGTGCTGGTCCCGGCCGACGCGCGGCTCGGGCGGCGGGACGGCGCGGGCGACGACGTGCTGAGCACCGTCCTGGACTGGCTGGCCGCGCTGCCCGCGGCGGGCCCGGCGACCGGCGCGGCGCCCATGGGCGCGGCGGCCGCGTGCCCGGCGTCCGCCGCGCCGGTCGCCGCCGACGCGGTCGGCTGAGCATTCCGCGCTGTCCGGACGGTGGACGGAGCCCCCGCAACTGCATACAGTATTCGATGAGCCAGCAGGACGACCACAGGGGCGCTCATGCCGTACGAGCAGGACGGCCGGAGGCCACGCTCGTCGATCACCACCCCGTGGATCCATCCGACCGAGCCAAGGGATTCACATATGCGTGACGGTCAGGGGGAGGAACCATGACGACGAGTGTCAGTGACGTGGCGACACAGGCCGCCATCACCGCGATCGTGGCCGCCCACCGCGGGGAACGCGGGCCGCTGCTGCCGATCCTGCACGCCATCCAGGCCGAACTCGGGCACGTCCCGCGGGAGGCCGTTCCGCTGCTCGCCCAGGAGCTGAACCTCTCCCGGGCGGACGTGCACGGAGTGGTCTCCTTCTACCACGACTTCCGCAGCGAGCCCGCCGGCCGTACCACCGTGCGCATCTGCCGGGCCGAAGCCTGTCAGGCGCTCGGCGCGGGCGCGCTGGAGTCCTGCGCGCGGGAGCGGACGGGCGTCCCGCTCGGCGAGACCCGGGCCGACGGCTCGGTCACCGTCGAGCAGGTCTTCTGCCTCGGCAACTGCGCGCTGGGGCCGTCCGTCGAGGTGAACGGCAAGGTGCTCGGCCGCGTGAGCGCGGACCGGCTGCGCTCGATCCTGGACGAGGCGGTCTCCTCATGACTCGGACGCCGAACTCCATGACCCAGGCGCCGGACTCCCCTGTGACGGTGTACGTCCCCGGCGACTCGGCGGCGCGCTCCGTCGACGCGGACGCGGTCGCCGAGGCGATCCGCACGGCGGCGGCCGTCCAGGGCCGGCCGGTCGAGCTGGTGCGCAACGGGTCCCGCGGCATGCTCTGGCTGGAGCCGCTGGTCGAGGTGGCCACGCCCGAGGGACGGATCGGCTACGGGCCGGTGGCGCCGTCGGACGTCGCGGGCCTCGTGGCCGCGGGCCTCCTGGACGGTGCGGACCACCCGCTGCGACTCGGCGTCGTCGACGAACTGCCGTGGCTGGCCCGGCAGAACCGGGTCACCTTCGCCCGGGTCGGGATCACCGACCCGCTCTCCCCCGAGGACTACGAGCGGCACGGCGGCCTCGCCGGACTGCGCACGGCGCTCGGCCTCGCACCCGCCGACGTGGTCGCCGCGGTCACCGAGTCCGGCCTGCGCGGCCGGGGCGGGGCGGGCTTCCCGGCCGGCATCAAGTGGAAGACCGTGCACGAGTGCGAAGGGGAGCTGAAGTTCGTCTGCTGCAACGCCGACGAGGGCGACAGCGGCACCTTCGCGGACCGCATGGTCATGGAGGGCGACCCGTTCATGCTCATCGAGGGCATGACGATCGCCGCGCACGCGGTCGGCGCCCGCGAGGGCTACGTCTACATCCGCTCGGAGTACCCGGACGCGGTGGCCACGATGCGGGCGGCGATCTCCGTCGCCCGGGGGCGCGGCTGGCTCGGGGAGCGGATCCTCGGCTCCGGCCTCTCCTTCGACCTGCACGTACGGGTCGGCGCGGGCGCGTACATCTGCGGTGAGGAGACCTCCATGCTGGAGAGCCTGGAGGGCAAGCGCGGCATGGTCCGCGCCAAGCCGCCCATCCCCGCGATCACGGGGCTGTTCGGCAAGCCGACCGTCGTCAACAACGTCCTCACCCTCGCGACCGTGCCGGTGATCCTCGCGAAGGGCGCGAAGGCGTACCAGGAGCTGGGCGTGGAGCGCTCGCGCGGCACGCAGGTCTTCCAGCTCGGCGGCAACATCGCGCGCGGCGGCATCGTGGAGACGGCGTTCGGCGTCACCCTGCGCGAACTGGTCGAGGACTTCGGCGGCGGCACGCTCACCGGACGCCCGGTGCGCACGGTGCAGGTGGGCGGGCCGCTCGGCGCCTACCTGCCCGAGTCGCAGTTCGATCTGCCGATGGACTACGAGGCGTTCGCCGCGGCGGGCGCCATGCTGGGCCACGGCGGTGTCGTGGTCTTCGACGACAGCGTGGACATGGCCGCGCAGGCGCGCTTCGCGATGGAGTTCTGCGCCGCGGAGTCGTGCGGCAAGTGCACGCCCTGCCGCATCGGTTCGGTGCGCGGCGTCGAGGTCATCGACCGGATCGTGGCCGGTGAGCAGCGCGAGGAGAACCTCGCGTTGCTGGCGGACCTCTGCGAGCTGATGACCGACGGATCGCTGTGCGCCATGGGCGGGTTGACGCCGATGCCGGTGCGCAGTGCCGTCACCCACTTCTCCGACGACTTCCTCGCAAGGAGGGAGGGCACGGTATGACACTCCTCAAGGAACCCGACTTCGGAACCCCCGAGCGGCCCGGCGGGGCGACCGTCTCGGTCGAGGTCGACGGGCTGCCCGTCACGGTGCCCGAGGGCACCTCGGTGCTGCGCGCGGCGGCGCAGGCCGGCATCGACATCCCCAAGCTCTGCGCCACCGACAGCGTGGAGCCGTTCGGCTCCTGCCGGCTGTGCGTGGTGGAGATCGACGGCCGCCGCGGCACCCCGGCGTCCTGCACCACCCCGGTCGCCGACGGCATGGTGGTGCGCACCCAGACGCCCAAGGTGGAGAAGCTGCGCCAGGGCACCATGGAGCTGTACATCTCCGACCATCCGCTGGACTGCCTGACCTGCTCGGCCAACGGTGACTGCGAGTTGCAGGACATGGCCGGGGTGGTCGGGCTGCGCCAGGTGCGCTACGGCTACGAGGGCGAGAACCACCTCGACGCCGCCCCGGACCTGAGCAACCCCTACTTCGACTTCAACCCGTCCAAGTGCATCGTCTGCTCCCGCTGCGTGCGCGCCTGCGGCGAGGTGCAGGGCACCTTCGCGCTGACCATCGAGGGCCGCGGCTTCGACTCCAAGGTCTCGCCCGGCGCCGGTGAGTCGTTCATGGACTCCGAGTGCGTCTCCTGCGGCGCCTGCGTGCAGGCCTGCCCGACGGCGACGCTCCAGGAGCGGTCGGTCGTCGAGCTGGGCATGCCGTCCCGTTCGGTGGTCACGACCTGCGCGTACTGCGGTGTCGGCTGCTCCTTCAAGGCCGAGCTGCGCGGCGACCAACTGGTCCGGATGGTGCCGTACAAGGACGGCGGGGCGAACGAGGGCCACTCCTGCGTCAAGGGCCGCTTCGCGTTCGGCTACGCCACCCACCCCGACCGCAAGCTCAAGCCCATGGTCCGGGAGAAGACCAGCGACCCGTGGCGCGAGGTCGAGTGGGACGAGGCCATCCAGGCCGTGGCCCGGAGGATGCGGGCCATCCAGGACGCGTACGGCCCGGCGTCGATCGGCGCCATCAGCTCCTCGCGGTGCACCAACGAGGAGGTGTACGTCGTCCAGAAGATGGTGCGCGCGGCCTTCGGCAACAACAACGTCGACACCTGCGCCCGGGTCTGCCACTCCCCCACCGGGTACGGACTGAAGCAGACCTTCGGCGAGTCGGCCGGCACCCAGGACTTCCGCTCGGTGGCGAAGGCCGACGTCATCATGGTGATCGGCGCCAATCCCACCGACGGCCACCCGGTGTTCGGGTCCCGGATGAAGCGGCGGCTGCGGGAGGGCGCACAGCTCGTCGTGGTCGACCCGCGCCGCATCGACCTGGTGCGTTCGCCGCACGTCGAGGCCGCGCACCACCTCCAGCTCAGGCCGAGCACGAACGTCGCCGTGATCAACTCGATGGCGCACGTGGTGGTCACCGAGCAGCTCGTCGACGCGTCCTTCGTCGCCGAGCGGTGCGAGGGGTTCGCCGAGTGGGCCGAGTTCGTCGCCCTCCCGGAGAACAGCCCGGAGGCCACCGAGGCGGTCACCGGGGTGCCGGCCGAGCAGCTGCGGGCCGCCGCCCGGCTGTACGCGGCGGCGCCCAACGGGGCCATCTACTACGGCCTCGGCGTGACCGAGCACAGCCAGGGCTCCACGATGGTCATGGGGATGGCGAACCTCGCGATGGCGTGCGGCAACATCGGCCGCGACGGTGTCGGCGTCAACCCGCTGCGCGGCCAGAACAACGTGCAGGGTTCCTGCGACATGGGTTCCTTCCCGCACGAGCTGACCGGTTACCGGCACGTCTCCGACGACGCGGTCCGCACCGTGTTCGAGCAGTTGTGGGGCCGTTCCATCCTGCCGGAGCCGGGGCTGCGCATCCCCAACATGTTCGACGCGGCGATCGACGGTTCGTTCCGGGGCCTGTTCGTGCACGGTGAGGACATCGCCCAGTCGGACCCGAACCTGAAGCACGTCTCCGCCGCGCTGTCGGCGATGGAGCTGGTCGTCGTGCAGGACCTGTTCCTGAACGAGACGGCCAAGTTCGCGCACGTCTTCCTGCCCGGCGCCTCGTTCCTGGAGAAGGACGGCACCTTCACCAACGCCGAGCGCCGGATCAACCGGGTGCGGGCGGTGATGAAGCCGAAGACGGGCAAGCACGAGTGGCAGATCGTCTGCGAGATCGCCACCGCCATGGGCTACCCCATGGCGTACGACCACCCGAGCCAGATCATGGACGAGATCGCCCAGGTCACCCCGACCTTCACGGGCGTCTCCTTCGACGTGCTGGACAAGCTGGGCAGCGTCCAGTGGCCGTGCAACGAGCAGGCGCCCGAGGGCACGCCGACGATGCACGTCGACGCCTTCGTGCGCGGCAAGGGCAAGTTCGTCGTCACCGCGTACGTGCCGACGGACGAGCGCACCACCTCGCGCTTCCCGCTGGTGCTGACCACGGGCCGGATCCTCAGCCAGTACAACGTCGGGGCGCAGACCCGCCGTACCGGCAACGTGGCCTGGCATCCCGAGGACGTCCTGGAGCTGCACCCGCTGGACGCCGAGAACCGCGGGGTCACCGACGGCGACCTGGTGACGCTGGCCAGCCGGGTGGGCAGTACGACGCTGCGGGCGCGGGTGTCCGACCGGATGCCGCCGGGCGTCGTCTACACGACGTTCCACCATCCGGTGACCGGCGCCAACGTGGTCACCACCGAGAACTCGGACTGGGCGACCAACTGCCCGGAGTACAAGGTGACCGCCGTGCAGGTCGGTCTTGCCCACCCGCTCGGCCGGCACGCCTCCGAGTCCGTCGGGGACGACCGGCTCGCGGGGGTGGACTGAGATGGCCGGCGCGGTGCCGCCCGAGCAGCGGATGGCCCAACAGATCGCCGCGAACTTCCGGCACGTGCCCCATGACACGGCCGCCCGCGCGGTCGCGGACCACCTCGGCCGGTTCTGGGACCCGCGGATGCGCGCCCGGTTGTTCGAGCTGGTGGACGCGGGCGCGGACGGCCTGGACCCGGTGGTGGTCGCGGCGGCGCGGTTGCTGCGGCAGCCGCAGGAGTCCCCGGCGGGCTGACCCCGCCGGCCGGCCGGGCGCACACCGGTAGGACACCGCCTCATCCCCCCTCACGCGGAGGGGAGATGAGGCGGTGGTGTGTCCGGGGGTCGGAGTGTGCTCAGGCGGCTGCCGCGCCGTCCAGGCCGCGGCTGGTGACCAGTCGTACCCGTCCGGCGGCGAGCTGGTAGGAGAGGCCGACGACCGCGGTCGGCCCGGCGGCCAGCCCGGGTGAGCGGTCGAGGAGCAGGTCCACGGTGTTGCGGATGTGCTCGTCCACGATGTCGGACTCCTCGCTCAGCCCGGCCGCGCGCGCGGCGAGCACGCTGGGCGTGACGCGCTCGACGATGTCGCGCACGTACCCGCCGGGTGCCTGGCCGTGTTCCAGGGCGGTGCGCGCGGCGCGGACCGCTCCGCACGCGTCGTGTCCGAGCACGACCACCAGCGGGCAGCCCAGTTGGCCCACGCCGTACTCGATGCTGCCGAGCACCTCGGGGCCGAGCACGTGGCCGGCGGTGCGGACCACGAAGAGGTCTCCGAGGCCGCGGTCGAAGACGATCTCGGCGGCCAGGCGTGAGTCGGAGCATCCGAACACCACGGCGAAGGGATGCTGACCGGGTGTCAGGGCGGCCCGTCGGGCGGCGTCCTGGTTCGGGTGCCTCGGGTCTCCGTCGACGAAGCGCCGGTTGCCCGTCAGGAGGGTGTCGAGGGCCTGCTCTGCGGTGGGTGTCTGGGTGTTGGCCATGCACCCAGGATGCGTAGACTCCATACAGTATGCAATACGTCGGCGGGGGGAGTCTCGTGCACGAGAGAGCCGGCCCGGACCACGTCGGTCCCGGCCGGCTCCCTCACGAGGGGTGCGCCCCCGTCAGCGGGTTCAGATGATGACCTGCTTGTCGCGCATCGCGGCGATGGCGCCCGCGTCGTAGCCCAGCTCGTGCAGGACCTCGTCGGTGTGCTCACCGAGCAGCGGGGCGCCCTGGATGTCGGGCTTGAAACGGGAGAACTTGATCGGGCTGCCGACCGTCAGGTACGTCCCGCGGCCCTTCTGCTCGACCTCGACGACCGTGCCGCTGCGGCGCAGCGCCTCGTCGTTCGCGATCTCCTTCATGCTCATCACCGGCGCGCAGGGCACCTCCCACTCGCGCAGGATGTCGACCGCCTCGTACTTCGTCTTGTCGGCCAGCCACTTCTCGATCTCCTCGAAGATCTCGAAGATGTGGTTCTGCCGGGCCTTGGCGGTGCTGTACTCGGGGTCCTCGACCCACTCGGGGCGGCCGATGGCCTCGGCCGTCCGCTTCCAGTTCTGCTCCTGGATGGTGAAGTAGATGTACGCGTTGGGGTCGGTCTCCCACCCCTTGCACTTCAGCACCCAGCCGGGCTGGCCGCCGCCGCCCGCGTTGCCGCCGCGCGGCACGGCCTCGCCGAACTCGCCGTTCGGGTACTGCGGGTACTCCTCCAGGTAGCCCACCCGGTCCAGGCGCTGCTGGTCGCGGAGCTTGACCCGGGACAGGTTGAGCACGGCGTCCTGCATGGACACCGCCACCCGCTGGCCCTTGCCGGTCCGGTCCCGGTCGATGATCGCCGTGAGCAGGCCGATGAGCAGGTGCATGCCGGTGTTGCTGTCGCCGAGCGCGGCGCCGCTGACGGTCGGCGGGCCGTCCCAGAAGCCGGTCGTCGAGGCGGCACCGCCGGCGCACTGGGCCACGTTCTCGTAGACCTTGAGGTCGTTCCACGGGGAGTCGTCGTTGAAGCCCTTGACCGAGCCGAAGATCAGCCGCGGGTTCCACTCCTGGAGCGTCTCCCAGCCCAGGCCCATGCGGTCCATGGCGCCGGGTGCGAAGTTCTCGACCAGGACGTCGGCGTCACGGATCAGCTTCTCCATGACCTCCCGGCCCTCGGCGGACTTGGTGTTGATGGCCAGCGAGCGCTTGTTGCTGTTGAGCATGGTGAAGTACAGCGCGTCGGCGTCGGGGATGTCGCGCAGCTGGTTGCGCGTCACGTCACCGCCGGTGGTGCGCTCGACCTTGAGGACGTCGGCTCCGAGCCAGGCGAGCATCTGCGTACACGCCGGACCGGCCTGTACGCCGGTGAAGTCGATGACCTTTATCCCGGAGAGGGGCAGCTCAGTCATGTTCGCTTTCTTTCTCGTGGATCGAACGTGGATCGTCTCGGTGGGGGAAGTCGGTGAGGGAAGTCGGTGAGGGAAGTCAGTGGGGGAAGTCAGTGGGGGATGTCGGTGGCGGAGGCACGGGTGCCGGGAGGGGGTTCAGCCCTTCACGCTGATGCCCTTGGGGTTGAGGTGCGCGATGTTGCCGCTCTCGGTGCCGTCCGTCGGATCGATCACGCAGTCGATGAGCGCCGGACGGCCGGCGGCCAGGGCCTCGCGCAGGGCGGTGGCGACCTCCGCGGGGGTCGTCGCCTGGTAGCCCTTGCCGCCGAACGCCTCGATCATGAGGTCGTGACGGGCCTTCAGAGCGGTCGGCGCCGGATCGTCGGTGGCGGAGGGGTCGTCGCCGCGGTAGACGCCGCTGTTGTTGAGCACGAGCGTGACGATCGGCAGGTTGTAGCGGCACACCGCCTCGATCTCCATGCCGCTGAAGCCGAACGCGCTGTCGCCCTCGATGGCGACGACGGGGTCGCCGGTCTCGACGGCGGCGGCGATGGCATAGCCCATGCCGATGCCCATGACACCCCAGGTGCCGCTGTCCAGCCGGTGCCGCGGCACCTGCATGCCGATCGTGTTGCGGGTCAGGTCCAGCGCGTTGGCGCCCTCGTTGACGACGTACGCGCGCGGGTTCTCGTGCAGCACGTCGCGGATGGCCTGCAACGCGCCCAGGAACTTCATCGGGTGCGCCGTCCCGGCACTCTTCAGGCGGCCGGCCATCTTCGTGACGTTCTGCGCCGAACGGGAGGTCAGTTCCTCGCGCCACTGCGCCGGGGCCGTGATCCGGCCCGGCTTGCCGCGCTCGATCAGCGCCTCCAGGACGGAGCGGACGTCGCCGACGAGCGGGGCCGCGATGGGCTGGTTGCTGTCCATCTCCGTGGCGGCGATGTCGACCTGGACGAACTTGGCGTCCGGGCTCCACTGGGGCGCGTCGCCGTGGCCGAGCAGCCAGTTCAGTCGGGCGCCGACCAGCACGACGACGTCGGCCCGGCGCAGCGCGAGCGAGCGGGCGGTGGCCGCCGACTGCGGGTGGTCGTCGGGCAGCAGGCCCTTCGCCATCGACATCGGGATGTAGGGGATGCCCGTCGACTCGACGAACTCCCGGACCACGTCGTCGGCCTGGGCGTACGCGGCGCCCTTGCCGAGCACGATGAGCGGCCGCTCGGCACCCGCGAGGAGGTCGATCGCCCGGTCGACGGCCTCGGGCTGCGGCAGTTGGCGCGGCGCCGGGTCTACGAGCTGCCACAGCGACGCGGCGCCCTTGTCGGCGTCGATGACCTCGCCCAGCACCGCGGCCGGGATGTCCAGGTAGACGCCGCCCGGCCGGCCGGAGATCGCGGTGCGCAGCGCGCGGGCGATGCCGCGGCCGATGTCCTCGGCCCGGTGCACCCGGTAGGCCGCCTTGACGAACGGCTTGGCCGCCGCGAGCTGGTCCATCTCCTCGTAGTCGCCCCGCTGGAGGTCGACCAGGTGGCGCTCGCTGGACCCGGAGATCTGCACCATCGGGAAACAGTTGGTGGTCGCGTTGGCGAGCGCCACGAGGCCGTTGAGGAAGCCCGGCGCGGACACCGTCAGGCAGATACCCGGCCGCTGCGTGAGGAACCCGGCCGCCGCCGCCGCGTGCCCGGCGTCGCTCTCGTGCCGGAACCCGATGTAGCGGATGCCCGACGCCTGCGCGAGACGGGCCAGGTCGGTGATCGGGATGCCGACGACCCCGTAGATGTTCTCGACGCCGTTGAGTTTGAGTGCGTCGACGACCAGATGGATCCCGTCGGTCAAGGCAGCCGGTTCGTCGGTGCCCTCCGCCCCCGTGTCCTGTGTGACCGTGTCCGTCATGGTCCGGATCCTCCCTAGAGGGTCGCCCAGTTCGTTTTCCGTGCTTCACCATCCGCGCCGTCGCGGCGACGCGTCCAAGATCTTTTGCCAACCAGCTGATTTACGGTGTTTATCGATGCGGCCGGGGTCCGGCCGGTGGTGCGGGGCGCTCGCGGGCACCCCTCGGCGGTGGTGGGTGACGGGGGCTCTGCCCGGTCCCGGCGCGGCCATCGTCAGCCCGCCCCGCGGACGCCCACGGACTGCCTGCCGTACGCCTCCTCCGGCGTGCCGGGCACGGCGGCGAGGCCGACCGCCTCCGGTACGAAGACGTCGTCCAGCGACAGCCCCGCGACCACGTTGAGGAACGCCTTGGCCGCGACCGAACCGGGGGTCGCCGCGTGGATCGCCACCGAGATCTGCGCCCTGGCGTCCGGTTCGACCAGCCGGACCGCCCTGGTGCCGCCGGCCAGCGGCATGGCGTTCAGCCAGGTGTGCGGGACGACGCTCGCCCAGGCGCCGGTGGCCACGTGGGCGCACAGGGAGGCGACGGAGTCCGTCTCGACCTGGGGGGTCGCGACCGCCCCGCAGCTCTCGAAGGCGTCGTCGATGACCTGGCGGAACCGCATGTCGGGGGTCAGCAGCGCCAGCGGGAGCTGCGCCGCCTCGGCCCAGGTGACGGTGGGGCTCGCGGGCACCAGGTGCTCACCGGAGGCCAGCAGCACGTACTGCTCCTCGTACAGCGGCAGCACCTCCAGGCCCTCCCGGTCGCCGGGCCCGAAGTGGGCGATGGCGGCGTCCAGTTCGAAGTCGCGGAGCTGGCGGACCAGTTCGGCGGAGGACAGCCGGGAGCAGACCTTCACCTTGGCCAGCGGGTGCATCGCGCAGAACGCGGCCACGGGGAGCGCGGTCGTCGTCGAGACGGTGGGTCCCGTGCCCAGTCGCAGCGCCCCGGTGATGCCCGAGCGCATGACGGCCACCTCGGACTTGAAGGCGTCGTGTTCGGCGAGGATCCGCTTGGCCCAGACGACGAGCCGCTCACCCTCCGGGGTGAGGCCCTCGAAGGTGTGCCCCCGGTTGATCAGGGTGACGTTCAGTTCCCGTTCCAGCTTGGCGATGGCAATCGACAGTGCGGGCTGGGAGACGTAGCAGGCATCCGCCGCCCGCGCGAAATGCTTCTCCCTGGCCACCGCCACGAAGTATTCGAGCTGCCGGAACAACATGGAGCGGCTCCTGTTCGTCTCATGCCGACGGTCGCCGAACTGGCTGATCGGCAGGCACCGTCGGCACCCCGCCGACATTGTATGCAGTATTCCTTATTCAAGATAGGGGCGCCATACTGTCGACAGTGCCGATCAGCGAGAGCCGACGGTGCCGGATCATCGAGAATGGGAAGGCGTGCCCCTCGTACCGCCGCGACCGCGGCCTTGCGGGCCGCGCGCCAGGAGGAGGGATGTGGCCGTGGGCGACAACAGCGACGCGGTAGCCGGGAACGAGACCTCGCCGACGCGGACGGGCCCCGGTACGGGCGGCACCGGCACGCCGGACGCCTGGCTGGCCCAGGCGATCGTGCGCGAGTCGTCCGAGGCCATCGTGGTCGCCGACCCGGAGGGCGTCATCCAGGTCTGGAACAGCGGGGCGGAGCGCATGTTCGGCCACACCGCGGCCGAGGCCGTCGGCCGGAGCCTTGAGCTGATCATCCCGGAGAAACTGCGGGAGCGGCACGACAAGGGCTACCGGAACACGATGGCCACCGGCGAGACCCGCTACGGCGACACGCTCCTCGCCGTACCGGCCACCCACCGGGACGGCCACCGGCTGTCGATCGAGTTCTCGGTGGCGCTGCTGCGCGACGCGGGCGACCGGATCGTCGGAATCTCCGCGATCATGCGCGAGGTCACAGAGCGGCGCACCACGGAGAAGGCGCTGCGCACGCGGCTGGCGGAACTGGAGCGGCTGCTGCCGCAGGCGGCGGTGTCCCAGACCTGACGGCGGGCCGGGCGCGCTCCGGGAGAGGCCGTCCCGGGCGGCCGGCGCCGCGCCTCCCACCGGACAGTGTGCTCACATGGCGCGCAGGCCCCGGTCGGCGAAGGCGATCAGCCACTCGAAGGTTTCGTCGATGTCGGCGCTCCACTGGAAGCCGCCCGCGGCCTGAAGGGTGGCGAAGCCGTGGCCGAGGCTGCGGAGCATGCGCAGGGCGTGGTCCACGTCGGGCTCCGCGATCTCGTAGCCGCGCAGGACCGCACCGAACGGGCCGAGCGAGCGCAGGCCCGCGATGGCCAGCGGGTCGTCGGGGCCGGTCGACTCCAGGCCGATCGTCGCGCCGTAGCGGCCGGGGTGCTGGAGGACGAAGGTGCGGAAGGCGCGCATCGCGGCCGCCAGGGCGTCGCGGCCGGCGTATCCCTGGACCGCGTCGCCGATGGCGTCGGCGGCCTCGTCCAGCGCCAGGACCGCGATGCGCCGGGTGAGGTCCTCCAGACCGGCCACGTGTTTGTACAGGGACGGGGTGCGTACGCCGAGCCGCTGGGCCAGCAGGCCCATCGTCAGGCCGGTGATACCGACCTCGTCGGCGAGGGCGGCGCCGGCGGCGACCACGGCCGCCCGGTCCAGGCCGGCCCTAGGCACGGGCGGCCTCGGCGCGCAGGAAGCCCAGCGTGAGGGAGACCACCTGGTCGGCGTACTGGTCGTGCGGGTAGTGCCCGGCGCCCTCGATCATCGCGAGGCGGCCGAGACCGGACGGCAGGGCCTCGACGATCGCGGTGCCCTCGGCGTGCGGGTCGGCCCAGTCGGGGTCCTGGGTGCCCATCACGACCAGGACCGGGCAGCGGACGTTGCCGAGCTGCGCGTCCGCGTCGCCCGGGGCGACCCGGCCCATGCCCTGAAACGCCTTCATCCGGCCCGGCTCGCGCAGCAGCGCCTCGACACGGCCGAGGCGTTCGGCCCAGTCGGCCGGCTTCACGCCGGGGTAGGCGACGTCGAGGTAGGAACGCCACAGCGGGACGCTGCCGAACAGGCCCGCGCCGAGCAGCCGCAGCATGCCCTGCCTGAAGCGCCTGACCCGCAGGTCACCGAGGCGGACGGACTGCTTGCGGGTGAACGGCGCCAGCTCGACGACCGCGGTGACGAGCGAGGGCTCCTGCGCCGCGGCGATGGTGGCGGCGCCGCCGGAGAACGAGTGGCCGACGAGCACCGCCGGGCCGCCCAGGTGACGGATCACGGCGAGCAGGTCACCGGCGATCGCGGTACGGCTCCAGGCCGGCCAGTCGGTGCTGGACTCGCCGCAGCCGCGCAGATCGACCGCGGCGACCCGGTAACCCGCCGCGACCAGCGGCGGTATCACGGCACGGTAGGCGGCACGGCTGTCCCCCACGCCGTGCGCCAGAACGATCAGCGGACCCGCTCCCGTCACCTCGTAAGCGATCGTGCCGCCGTCCACAGCAAGGTACTCGGTCATGACAGCCCTTCCAGTTGGCTAATCTCGTTAGCCATAAGCTAATCGCCTTAACCGAGCCTGTCAACGACGGGATGTCCGCGGACGCCGGGGCCCCGAGCGGCGGACAGGAGGCGATCGGCGGCCCGCCCGCCACCGACGGCGACGGCGATGCCGAAGCCGACGCCCGAAGCCGAAGCCGACGCCCGAAGCCGACGCCGACGCTGACGCCGACGCCGATGGCAAAGAAGCCGATGACAAAGAGGGGCGCGCCCACCTCACCCCGTACGACCGGCGGCCACGCCGCGCCGTTTCGCCCCGACGCAGGAAAACGGCTCACCGGAGGAGCCCGCACCGGGGATGCCTGCTAATTTTGACAGGGGCTTGACAAACTCGAAACCGCTACGAAATGATGCAAGCTATCTGCGAATTCTCGCAATTATCTATGCAGATCACGCAATTACTGCACAGTTGCGCAGCTACATAGCAAAGCAGCCAGTACAAGGTGCTCCATTCCGCACCCCAGAACCGCTGATGCATGCGGCAAGCGCGGCCGGCGCGCGCCTTGCCTGACAACCCCCACCGTCAGGAAGGAAACCCCCCATGTCCCAGCGCCCTCGCGCAGGGCTCAGATGGCTCACCGCCCTGGTGCTCGTGCTGGCCGGAGCCGCCGTGGCCGGGCCCTCGCCCGTGTCCGCGGCCCCCGCGGACATCCCCGCCTCCGACTACCAGCAGGTCCAACTCGCCACCGGTTCGGCCGAGTTGGGCGAACCCATGTCCCTCACCGTCCTGCCCGACCGGTCGGTCCTGCACACCGCGCGGGACGGCACGGTGCGGTACACGGACGCGGCCGGCAACACCAAGCAGGCCGCGAAACTCGACGTCTACACGCACGACGAGGAGGGCCTGCAAGGCATCGCCGCGGACCCGAACTTCACCAGCAACCGGTACGTGTACGTCTACTACTCCCCCAAGCTGAACACCCCGGCCGGCGACGCCCCGGTCACCGGGACCGCCGCCGACTTCGAGGCGTGGAAGGGCCACCTCAACCTGTCCCGGTTCACGCTGAAGTCCGACAACACCCTGGACATGGCCAGCGAGAAGGTCGTCCTCGAAGTGGGCAACGACCGTGGCCAGTGCTGCCACGTGGGCGGTGACATCGACTTCGACGCGGCCGGGAACCTCTACCTGACCACCGGCGACGACACCAACCCGTTCGACTCCGCCGGATACGCGCCGATCGACGAACGCACCGACCGCAACCCGCAGTTCGACGCCCAGCGCAGCTCGGGCAACACCAACGACCTGCGCGGCAAGCTGTTGCGGATCAAGCCCACCGCGGCCGGCGGCTACACCGTCCCGGCCGGCAACCTCTTCGCCCCGGGCACGGCGAACACCCGCCCCGAGATCTACGCCATGGGCTTCCGCAACCCGTTCCGGATGTCCGTGGACCGCGCGACCGGCGTCGTCTACGTCGGCGACTACGGTCCCGACGCGGGCGCCACCGACCCGAACCGCGGCCCCGGCGGGCAGGTCGAGTTCGACCGCGTCACCGCTCCCGGCAACTTCGGCTGGCCGTACTGCACCGGCACCAACACCACCACCGAGACCTACAACGAGTACACCTTCCCGAGCGGCCCGTCCGGCGCCAAGTACGACTGCGCGGGCGGACCGACGAACAACTCCTTCCGCAACACCGGCCAGTCGAAGCTGCCCGCGGCCAGGACGAGCTGGATCAAGTACGGCCTGGACGGCTCGCCGCCGGAGTTCGGCACCGGCTCGGAGTCCCCGATGGCCGGTGACGTCTACCACTACGACCCGAACCTGAACTCGTCCGTGAAGTTCCCGCAGTCCCTCGACGGACGCTTCTTCGCGACCGAGTACGGGCGCAAGTGGATCAAGCCGATCGAGGTCAAGAGCGACGGCTCGTACGGGACGATCGAGAGCTTCCCGTGGACCGGCACCCAGATCATCGACAGCGACTTCGGTCCCGACGGGGCGCTGTACGTCCTGGACTACGGCACCGGCAGCAACAACCAGGCGCTGTACCGCGTCGAGTACATCGCGGGCACCAACCGCAACCCGGTCGCCAAGGCCGCGGCCGACAAGACCTCCGGCGGCGTGCCGCTGACCGTGCAGTTCTCCTCGCAGGGCAGTTCCGACCCGGAGGGCAGCGCGCTCACCTACTCCTGGGACTTCGGCGACGGGTCCACGTCCACCCAGGCCAACCCCAGCCATACGTACACCGCGGCGGGCACCTACCGCCCCACGCTCACCGTGAAGGACCCCGAGGGCCTGACCGGGACCGCGAGCCTGGTGGTCACCGCCGGGAACACGGCGCCGACCGTCACCCTGCAACCGCCCGGCGACGGACAACTGTTCTCCTTCGGCGACACCGTGCCCTTCACGGTGAAGGTCACCGACCCCGAGGACGGCACCATCGACTGCTCCAAGGTCAAGGTCACCTATTCGCTGGGCCATGACAGCCACACCCACGCGATCACGTCCGCGAACGGGTGCAGCGGCTCCATCAACGTGCCCGTGGACGGCGAGCACGACAGCGCCGCCAACCTCTACGGCGTGTTCGACGCCGAGTACACCGACGCGGGCGGGCTGACCGGTCACTCCCTGCGCACCCTCCAGCCCCGCCACCGGCAGGCCGAGCACTTCAGCGCGCAGTCCGGCATCCAGGTCGCCGGGCACGGCACCGCCGAGGGCGGCAACACGGTCGGCTTCACCGACGACGGCGACTGGATCTCCTTCAAGCCGTACACCCTGGGCAACGCCACCAAGTTCACCGCCCGGGTGGCCTCCGCCGGTGCCGGCGGCAGGATCGAGATACGCGCCGGGTCCGCGACCGGGACGCTGCTCGGCACGGCCACCGTCCCGGTCACCGGCGGCTGGGAGACGTACACCGACGTCTCGGCCAACCTCAGCGGCGCGCCGTCCGGCTCCACCGAGCTGTTCCTGGTCTTCCGCGGTCCCACCGGCCAGGGCAACCTCTTCGACGTCGACGCCTTCACCTTCACCACCGCCACGCTCAACAGCACCACCACGGAGGGCGAGTCCTACACCTCGGGTTCGGGCGTCCAGGCGGCCGGACACACCGCGGCCAGCGGCGGCCAGACGCTCGGCTACATCGACAACGGCGACTGGGCCGGATACGCCTCCGTCTCCACGGCGGGCGCCTCCTCCTTCTCCGCGAAGGTGTCCTCCGCCGGTGTGGGCGGCACCATCGAGGTCCGCTCAGGCTCGGCCACCGGCACCCTGCTCGGCTCCGCGCAGGTCCCGGTCACCGGCGGCTGGGAGACGTTCGCGAGCGTCAGCACCTCGCTGACCGGCACCGGGACCGGGCCGGTCTTCCTCCGGTTCACCGGGCCCTCCGGCAACCTCTTCGACATCGACACCTTCACACTCGCCGCCACGGCGCAGAAAGGGTGAGGACATGAGAACCCTGCTCCGACGCCTGCGCCGTGCCCCGGCGGCCGTGGCCCTGGCGCTGACCTGCGCCCTGGCCGCACCGGCCGGGGCGGCCCAGGCCGCACCCGACCGGCAGGCCGCGTCCTTCGACGTCCTGGTCTTCTCCAAGACGGCGGGCTTCCGGCACGACGCCATTCCGGCGGGCATCAGCACCCTCCAGGCCCTCGGCCAGCAGAACGACTTCACCGTCACGGCCACCGAGGACGCGGGCGCCTTCACCCCGGCGAACCTGGCCGGGTACGAGGCGGTGGTGTTCCTCAGCACCACCGGCGACGTCCTGGGCGACAGCCAGCAGACCGCGCTCCAGTCCTACGTGGACGGCGGCGGCGGATTCCTCGGCGTGCACGCCGCCGCGGACACCGAGTACGACTGGCCCTACTACGGGCAGCTCGTCGGCGCCTGGTTCAAGAGCCACCCGGCGATCCAGCAGGCGGTCGTCAAGACCGAGGACCGCACCCATCCGGCGACCGCGCACCTCGGCGCCACCTGGACGCGGACCGACGAGTGGTACAACTACCGCACCAACCCGCGCGCCAACGTCCACGTGTTGCAGAGCCTGGACGAATCCACCTACACCGGTGGGGAGATGAGCGGCGACCACCCCATCACCTGGTGCCACGCCCAGGGCAGCGGGCGGTCCTTCTACACCGGGCTCGGCCACACCATCGAGTCCTACAGCGATCCCGCCTTCCGCTCCCTGCTGCTCGGCGCCGTGCGCTACACGGCCGGGCAGGTGCCCGGCAACTGCGCCGCCCCGGCGGGCACCGGCCAGGTGGAGGCGGAGTCCTACAGCTCGGGTTCGGGCGTCCAGGCGGCCGGGCACACCGCGGCCAGCGGCGGCCAGACGCTCGGCTACATCGACAACGGCGACTGGGCCGGATACGCCTCCGTCTCCACCGCCGGAGCGCGCACCTTCACCGCGAAGGTGTCCTCCGCCGGCGCGGGCGGCACCATCGAGGTCCGCTCCGGCTCGGCCACCGGCACCCTGCTCGGCTCCGTACAGGTCCCGGTCACCGGCGGCTGGGAGACGTTCACCACGGTGAGCACCACGCTGAGCGGGACCGGCACCGGACCCCTCTTCCTCCGCTTCACCGGCGGCAGCGGCTCCCTCTTCGACATCGACACCTTCACGCTCGGCACCACCCCGACCGCGGGCGCCCTGTCGCAGGACGTCCACCTCTTCTACTACCCCTGGTACGGCAGTCCCGCGGTCAACGGCAGCTGGCGCCACTGGCAGCAGGGCAACCGCACCCCGCCCGACGACATCGGCGCCAACCTCTACCCCTCGCTCGGCGCCTACGACTCCGGTGACTTCGCCGGAGCCGTGGCCCAGCACATGAAGTGGGTCAGGCAGTCCGGCGCCGGCGTGTTGGTCTACAGCTGGTGGGGACAGGGCAGTTACGAGGACAAGCTGGCCCGGGGAGTCCTGGACGCCGCGCAGAAGGAGGGCATCAAGGTCGCCTGGCACCTGGAGCCGTACTCCGGCCGCACCGGCGCCTCGACCGTCGCCGACATCCAGTACATCAACAACACCTACGGCAGCCACCCGGCGTACTACCGGTCGGCCGACCACGGCAACAAGGCGGCGTTCTACGTCTTCCAGAGCCTGAACATCACCGACTGGACGGCGCTCGACCAGGTCACGGGCAGCAACATCGTCCTCGCCCAGACCACCGACACCACCAAGATCGCGCACTTCTCCGGCATGTACACCTACGACGGCATCGCCGGTGCCACCGCCCCCGGCTGGAAGCAGGCCGGTGACTACGCCAAGGCCCACAACCTGATCTGGTCGCCGTCCGTCGCCCCCGGCTACCTCGACGACCGGGCGGTGCCGGGCAACACGACACCCACCGTGGACCGCGCGAACGGCGCGGCCTACGACAAGCAGTGGAACAACGCCCTCGATCCGGCGATCGGCGGCTCACCGACGTGGGTGTCGGTCACGTCCTTCAACGAGTGGCACGAGGGCAGTTCGATCGAACCGGCCGACGCCACCCCGCCCGCGGGTCAGGGCTACCAGACGTACGACGGCGCCTACGGTCTGACCGGCCAGGCGTCCGAGACCGCCTACCTGGACCGCACCGCGTACTGGACGGGCCGCTTCCAGCAGCTCCTCGGCGACTGAGGCCGCCGGTCCACACCCGCGCCCGACGCGCCCGCCCGGAATCCGTCCGGGCGGGCGCTGCGGCGTCAGCGGGTGCGGCCCGGCTACGGCGTCCAGGCCGCCTGCGCGTTCCGCAGGGCCGCCGCGGCGCTCTGCCTGCCCTCGATGGCGAGGGCGAGCTGGTCGACGAGCCGCTGGAGGTTGCCGGGGTCGGCGGGGCCGTGCGGCCAGACCATCGGCGTGCCCTTGAGCCCCGCCCGGATCAGGCTCGCGGCCACCGGGGTGTTCGCGGCGTAGGCGGCGGAGTCGAGCACGCTCGTGCGGTTGGGGTCGATGGCGCTGTTCTTCTGGGTGGTCTCGGCGAGCATCTCGTCGGCGCCGGTCACCCACTTGATGAACGCCAGTGCCGCGTCCCGGTTCTTGGCGGCGGCGGAGACACCGAGGCCGTAGCCGCCGTTGAGCGGGGTGCGGCGGCGGGTGGTGCGTCCGCCGAGCGGCAGCGCGGTCACCCCCCACTTGCCGACGATCTTCGACAGGGCGGGGTCGGCGGCCCGTTGCGCCACGCCCGTCCAGGTCTCCACCAGCGCGACCTGGCCCGCCATGAAGGCGTCGGTGGCGGTGCCGAGGCCGGTCTCGGTGGGCGTGGGCAGGGCGTACGGCGCGATGTCGACGAGGTGCTGGGCGGCGGCCAGCGCGGCATCGGTGGTGAGGGTCGGCCTGCCGGAGCGGTCGACCAGGTCGCCACCGTAACCGACGAGCCGGTTGACGAAGGCGGGGCCGAGCACCATGGGGTCGGGCCGGCCCGTCACCACGGCCCCGTAGTACGCGCCGCCACCGCCCTCGGTGATCGTCCTGGCGCAGGCGTCGTACTCGTCCCAGGTCCGCGGCGGTCGCAGCCCGTAGGTGCCGAAGAGTTCGGTGTTGTAGAAGATCAGGTGCTGGTCGCCGTCGTACGGCAGGCCGTAGCGCCGGCCCCGGTACACCGTGTACGGGTCGTGGACGGACTTCAGGAAGTCACCGGTGTCGAGGTCGGGCTGGGTGTCGATCCAGCGGGTCAGGTCGACCAGCGCTCCGGCGTCCGCGATCGATCCCAGCATGTAGTAGTAGTAATCGAAACAGTCGAATTCGCCGGTCCCGCTCCGCACGTCCTGGATGATCCGGTCCGCGAGCTGGGTGTAGTCCACCGCCGTCGCCGCCAGTGTCCCGCCGGTCGACTGCTGCCAGGCCGGGGCCAGGACGTTCTTGTACATGGACAGGTGGGGGGTGTTGCAGAGGACCTTGAGCGTGACCCCTTCGAGGTCGGGCGGGGGCGTGGCCCGGGTCGCGGCGGCAGCGGCGCTCGTACCGCCGAGTGCGGTCAGCGCGGGACCGGTGAGGGCCGCCGCGGCGGCGGCGCGCAGGACGCTGCGGCGCGCGGGCGCGGAAGCGGACGTGCGGGGCGTCGGAGTATCCACAAGGCTCCTTCAGCGGGGAAAGGGTGCGGAACTTCTCGGACCGGAGCCGGCGACCCGGGGACGGACGTCAGGTCTACTCGGGTGCCGCGAAAGGGGTCAAGCAAGCGGCGGGATTCTGGGGAAAGCCACAGGAAACGGCCTGTTCCGGCGCGGGTCGGGGGCGCGGAGCGGCGGTCGCGGCGACCGCGGACGTCCTCCTCGGCACCGGCGGGGCGGGGGCCGCCTCTTCCAACGCCGCGACGACGGGGCAGGCCGCCCGCTTCGTCCGCGACACCCCCGCGGCGAGCGCGGCGGCTGATGCTCCGCGGGACGTACCGCGGTACGCCGCCGGCCGCCCGCGGCACTGTCGTGGCCGGCCGCGCAGTTCCCCGCGCCTCGGGGCCTGTGGGCTCGCCGTCCCGTGGCCCCGAGGACCTCTACCGCGCCCCCCGCACCGCCACTACTGTGATCACCATGTCACCGGGGGAGATCAGCAACGCACTGGACGCCCTGCCGCCCTTGGACTCGGCCGAGCACCACGGCGCCGCCATGACCGTGTGCACCGCACTCACCGACGCCGACCTGGGCCCGCTGGAGGGGCTGATACGCGACAACGCCGATCCGTTGCGCGCCTTCAACGCCTTCTACGTCCTGCTCGCCCGCCACCGGCGGGCGCTGGACGGCACCCGGTTCCGCAGCGTCTACCTCCGCCACGCCTCGCGGTTCGCCTCCGTACCGATGCGCGCGGTGCTCGAATCGGACCTGGCGCTGCTGGACCCGATGGGCCCGAACCTGCCCGCGGCCCTGCGCCACGCGGCGTCCGCGCTGGCGGCCTACCCCGACAACCTGGCCCTCGTCGCCCACCATTCACGGGTACTCGCGGAGTACGGATGGGGTGGCGCCGAGGTGGCCGAGGAGGACCTGCGGGCCTCGCTGACCCAGATGGAGCGGGCGGTGGAGATCAGCCCGGAGGTGCCGCGGTACCGGGCGGTGCGGGCTCAACTCACGGCTCTCCTCGGTGACTTCGACACCGCGTTCGTCTCCATCCAGCGGGCCATGGACCTGGAGGACTCCGCGCGGTCCGGGTACGCCGTACGGGTCGTCGAGTACCACCGGATCCGGGCCGACATCGTGCTGCGGCGGGAGAGCCAGGCCATCCGCAGCGGACTGCGCGAGACCACCGACCGCCTGGAGGCGTCGATGAAGGCCCGGGTGGATCAGGTCGTGCAGGAGACCCGGGCGCACGAGCAGGAGGAGATCACCCGGCTGAGGTCGGAGACCATGGGCAGCCTGGGCCTGCTCGCCGCGGTCATCGCCTTCATCGTCACCAGTACCCAGATCGCCCAGGACCTGCCGCTGAAGGAGGCACTGCGGCTGCTGGCGGGACTGGCCGGGATGCTGACCCTGGTCTTCACCGCCTTCGGAGCGGTCTTCGGGATCGGCCGCACCTCGCGGCTGCTGCTGCCGGCGGTTCTCGGGGTGGCCCTGTTCGTGCTGGCCTGGATCCCTGCCTGAGGGCGGGGAACCGTCCGGAACGAAACTGTTGCCCGGTCAACCGGCATCGGTACCGGCCGTGCCGTTTCCACGGTCCTTTCCGGTGCCGTCCACGGTTCTTTCCGTGTCGGCACCGGCGCCCACGTCGTATTAAACGCGCATCGCGCGAGAACCACGGAAGAAGCCGAACCAGCGGGAATTGGCGGAATTCCCGGTGCCGTGGGGCGGAAATCCCAGGGCCGCATTCGTCAGGTCGGTGATCGAGATGCAGTCTCCAGGGAGCGGTGTCAAGAATCGATCAGTGAGGCAGTGACGCCGACAACAGAAAGGCTGCCGATCATGCGAAACAGGATCACACGTACTCTGGCCGCCAGTGTCGCCGCGGGCATGCTCGTCAGCGGCGCGGCCGTGGCCGCTACGGGTACCGCCTTCGCAGCGCCGGCGAACACCTCGAACGTCAAGGTGGCCGACGGTGACAACGCGCCCGCCCCGGAGACCACCAAGACCCCGAAGCACAAGAAGTGCAAGGCGGGATACCACTACACCAAGGTCCACGGCAAGTGGGGCTGCCACAAGAAGTAGCGTCCGGGCCGGGCGCCGGGAATGTCCGACCCGCGCTTCCGGGCCGAATCCGCGGCACGAACCGCGTGAATTCCCCGGCGCCCGCACGCCCGCAAGCCCGCCGGATCCGGCCGGCCGCCGACCGGTGTCCGAGCGTCAGCCGCCGCATATCCGACCGGCGGCCGACGCGTATCCGACCGGGTGTCCCCCCGTCCCGCCGGCCATGTCGTTCCCGCCGGCCATGTCGTTCCCGACGGCCATGTCGTTCCCGACGGCCCGGGATCTCCGCCGCGGGCCGGGCGCGGGAACCCGGCTCCGGCCGGATCCGCCGGTGCACGGCCGGCCAACACTCCGCGCTGTTGCTCCCCCCTAGGGATATCGACTACCTGTACGGAAAGGCTCCATCCGAGGAATCGGCAGCGACGCGCGGCTTAGGGGGCGGCAGTGCGGGGCCATGAGCGCACGTCACACAACGAGTTGAGCGGCACCGTGCACGGGGCCGCGGTGCAGGCGGGGACGGTGTACGGCGGTATCCACGTCGTGGCCGAAGCGGGCGGCACCGCCGGACAGACGCCCTGGCAGCTCCCGCCGTCCGTGCACATAGTGGACCGGGCCGACGAGTTGGCGGCGCTGGAGCGGCACCGGGCCCGCGCGGTGCGGGAGGAGCGGCCCGCGCTGACCGCGGTGAGCGGCCTGGGCGGGGTCGGGAAGACCGCGCTCGCGCTGAGATGGCTGCACACCCTGCGTCCGCACTGTCCGGGCGGCCAGCTCTACGCCGACCTGGGCGCCCAGTCGCCCGGCGGACCGGCGCTCCCGGAGGAGGTGCTGGGCCGCTTCCTGCGGGCCCTCGGGGTAGCGGCCCAGCAGGTTCCGGCGGCCCTCGCCGAACGGACCGCGCTGTACCGGTCGTTGACCGCCGGCCGGCGCCTCGTGGTGCTGCTCGACGACGCGGCGACCGCCGCCCAGGTGCGTCCGCTGCTGCCCGGCGGCACCAGTGTGACGGCGGTGACCAGCCGCAACCGGATGCCGGGGCTGACCGTCGACGGCTGTTTCCCCCTCCATCTGGAGTCGCTCGCCCCCGAGGCCGCGGTGGAACTGCTCGCGGACACCCTCGCCGACGGCCGGGTGGCCGAGCAGCCCGAAGCCGCCCGTACCCTGGTCGAGTTGTGCGCCGGGCTCCCGCTGGCCGTCCGGGTCGCCGGCGCCCGGCTGGCGGCGCGGCCCGAACGGCACATCACCACGATGGTCAGCGCCCTCGCCGAGGAGCGGGACCGGTTGGCGGCCCTGGCCATCGACGGCGACCACGACGTGCGGGCGGCGCTGGACCTGTCGTACCGGGCCCTGCCACCGGCGGCGGCGCGGCTGTACCGGCGGTTGGGGCTGCACCCGGCGGCGGAGTTCGGCGGCGCGGTGGCGGCGGCGGTGCTGGCCGCCGCGGCGGAGCCGGTGGACCTGCTGGAGACGCTGCATGACGCGAGCCTGCTGTTCGACGCGGGCCAGGGACGCCACCGCTTCCACGATCTGGTCCGCCTGCATGCCGCGGCGAAGGCGCGGCAGGACGAATCGTCCGAGGAGCGCGCCCAGGCCGTACGCCGTGTCGCCGACCACTATCTGGCGAGCGCGACCCGCGCCGAGGAGATCATCGATCCCGCGCACCGCACGATGGCCCGTGACTACGGGCCGGGGCCGGTGGTCACCGCGGACGTCGGCCCCGACGCCGAGACCGCCCTGGACTGGCTGGAGCGCGAGCTGCCCCGGCTGATGGCGGTGATCCGGCTGTCCCGCTCCGCGGGCTTCCCGTCCGTCGGCTGGCAACTCGCCGACGCCCTGTGGCCCCTCTTCCTGCGCCGCAAGTTCTACGACGACTGGCGGGCGGCGCACGACGAGGGACTGGCCGCGGCGGTGGAGCTGGGGGACGTCGCGGCTCAGTGCCGGATGCTCACCTCGGGTGGCGTGGGACAGCTGGGGTGCGGGAACCACGACCGCGCCCTGGCCATGTTCGAGCGCGCGGGTCAGCTTTTCCTGCGGCACGGCGACCGGCTCGGCCAGGCCCGCACCCTCAACTACCGAGGGCTCGCGCTCCAGCGGTCGGGCCGTTCCCAGGAGGCCGCCGAGCTGTTCCGGCGTGCCACCGTGGAGTTACCTGCCTGCGGGGACGAGCGGGCCGGGGCACTGGCCCGGCTGAACCTCGCCGACGTCGCCCGGACCACCGGCCGGCACGAGGAGGCGCTGCGCGAGGCCGGTGCCGCACGCACCGCGCTGCTGGCGGCGGGCGACGTCTACAACGCCGCCCGCGCGAGCATCCTCGTCGGCCACGCCCAACTCGCCGCGGACCGGCTCGACGAGGCGGACGAGTTGTTGTCCGCGGCCCTGACGACCCTGCGCGGCATGACCGCGAACTACGAGACGGCCCGCGCCCTCGCGGGCCTGGCCGAGGTCGCCGAGCGGCGCGGGGACACCCGCGCCGCCCAGGACCGTTACCACGAGGCGCTGGATCTCTACGCCTCCGTGGGCCGTTCGCGGTCCGCCGACGCGGAGTCGGCCCGGGACCGGCTGGGGCGACTCGCGGGCGACGGGACGGGGACCTGAGCGCCGAGCAGCCGCACGGGCGCCGCCGCGAACTCGGCGGCGGGCAGCCCGGCCACCAGCCAGGTATGGGCCAGCGAGGCCAGCGTCCCCCACGCCTCGTCCCGTTCGGTGGTCCCCGCGGCTTCGAGTTCGAGCACGGTGCCGTCCCGGCCGAGCCGCAACCAGCAGCGGGGCCCGTGGTGCACGGCGACCACCAGGGCGCCCGGATGCGTCGCCGCCGTCTCGGCGGCCGTCCGCGCGCCCGTGCCGTGCGCGAGCAGTACGTCGCCGAGCTGGGGCCAGCGGTGCCCCGCGGGAAGCCGGACCCGTACGTGCTCGTCCACGGTCAGCGTCCCGCGGGCCGGATGCAGCAGCAGGGTACGGACCCGGTGCACCGGACCGGGTGCCCGCGTGCCCGGCACCGCCGTCGTCCGGGCGGCCAGGGCGAGGAGCGTCCTCATGGTGCCGTCACCCGGCCCGGCTCGTCGTAGCGCACCGTCAGCGGAAGCGCCGCCGTTTCCGTGGCGGGCCGTACGGTGGGGGCCCGCAGGCGCAGCTTGCGGTAGAGCAGCGTGCGCATCCTGCGGGCGAAGCGGCCCGGCTCCGAGGAGATGCGGGCCGCGACCCGCTCGTACCGGTCCGCGCGGCCGGTCACGGAACTCCGCCTGAGCTGCGGGCGCAGCGGGCGGTCCGGGCGCAGTCGCGGCGCGAACGACATGAGTTCGGCCAGCGGCGAGCCCGGATCGACGTCGGCGTCGGGCCGTCCCGCCATGAAGACCGGGACGCCGGTCATCGCGCCGTACAGCGTCACCGAACCGTGGTCGCCCACGACGTAGTCGGCGGCGACCACCGCCCCGGTCCAGTCCCCGTGCGGGCTGACCAGCGTCAGTCCGGAGCGCGCCAGGCCGGCGAGCCAGGCCCGGACCTGCCAGTCGCCGTGTGCGTTCCACACGTGGGGGTGCAGGAGCGCGGCGATCCGGAACTCGTCCCGGGGCAGTTCGCCGACCAGCCGCTCCAGGACCTCGAAGCCCTGTCCCAGGAGTGAGTCGGGCCCCCAGGTGGAGCAGACGAGGACCAGTCGCCGGCCGGCCCCGGCGCCCAGGGCGTCCCGGTACAGGGCCCGGGAGGGCAGGCTGGCGGCTATCCGGTCGAAGCACGGGTCGCCGACCACTTCCGCCACCGGCAGGGCCTCGGGGCATTCGCGGCCGAGCCGGGTCAGCTCCTCGTGGTGGGCCAGCACGATCGCCTCGGGCACGATCGCGCCGTCCCGGACCAGCCGTTGCCTGCTGAGGCCGTACACACCGCGCTCGCCCGCCGGACGGCCGTTCCGTCCGGCGGGGGTCATCTTGTTGTGGCCGGCGCCGTGCGGAAGCACGACGACCGGCGCCTGGAGCTCGTGCAGGCTGCCGTGGCTGGCGGCCAGCGCGAGGTCGAAGGAGGTGTGCACCGCCTGGTTCCACGGCAGTACGAGACCCCCCAACCCGGCCAGGAACTCGGCCACTCCGTTGCTGAACACGTCGGGTGCCTGGGTGAAGAAGATCTGCACCCGGATGTCGCCTTCGAGTACGCGTATCGCGTCGAGCAGCCGTTGCCCCGCTATCACTGTGTGCACCACGACCAGGACGCGCCTGCGCGTCCGCCGGGTGGCCCAGCGCTCGACGTCCAGCCGTACGGGCACGTGCCGCCAGTACGGCTCGGGCACTGTCACACTCATCGTCGGTTTTCCCCCGGTCTCCTGCGTGCCTTCTGGTGACCGCGGCCATGCTCGGCCGCCCCGGGCCGTCCAAGCCCGCGCCGGCCGTCCGCAGTCCATGACGGGGGGATGCCCCGGGTTCTGGACGGCGGGCTTGCAGGAATCCTGCACTCCTGTGGAACGTCGGTTCCCGGTCGCCGAGCGGCCGGGCGGGGACCATGGCCGCACTCGTCCGGCTCCGTGCGCCCTGCGCGCTCCGATGCGCCCCTGCCTCCACCCCGGGCCCCCGCAGAACAGTGAACGGAGTGCTGCACAGATGTGCGGGCGCTGCCGTGGGCGGCAGGAAGAAGCACACCCGTCGGGGGTGATCGTGGAACTTCTTGCGCTGGGACCGCTTGAGTTGTGGCACGGAGGACAGCGGTACGCGCTCGGATCGCTGATGCAGCGCCGTGTGCTGGCGGTGCTGGTCCACGCCCGGGGCGAACCGGTGTCCGTGGACACGCTGATGGACCGCGTCTGGAACGGCGAGCCGCCACCGGCGGCCCTGGACACGCTCCAGAGCTATCTCTCCCGGCTCCGCAAGCGGATGCGCCAGGCGGTCGGCGAGGACCTGGCCCAGGTGGAGCGGCCCTCGTCCCGGCTGTACCGGTTGCGGGCCGACCCGCGCGCCATCGACCTGCTGAAGTTCCAGCAGTTGCGGACGGACGCGACGGCCGCGGCGGCACGGGGCGACCGTACGGCGGCCATCGGGCTGCTGCGGGCCGCCGAGGCGCTGTGGCGCGGCGAGCCGCTGACCGAGTTCGCCGACAACCCGTGGGCGCTGTCGGCACGCGCCCGGCTGACCGAGGACCACCGCCGGGTCCGCGAGGAACGGATCGGCCTGGAGCTGGAGTCGGGGCAGCACGCCGACCTCATCGGCGAACTCCAGGAACTCGCCGCGCACAATCCGTTCGCGCAGCGGGTGATCGGCATGTTGATGCTGGCCCTGTACCGCTCCGGGCGGCACGACGAGGCGCTGAAGGTCTACCGGGACACCCGCACGGAACTGCACGAGGTCCAGGGGATCGAGCCGGGCGCGGAACTCCAGGACCTCCATCTCCGCATGCTCGAACAGGACGACACCCTCGCGCTCCCTGCCCCGGAGCCCGTGGCCGCGGCCGCGAGCGGGTCCGGGTCCGGCCCGGTCGTGCCGGACCCCCGCAACTTCCTGCCCAGGGACACCCAGGACTTCACCGGACGCAGCGGCGAGTTACGCATCCTGCTCTCCGCGTCCGCGCCGGAGAACGACTCGGCGGGCGCGCTGCCCGTCACCGTGCTGCACGGCATGCCCGGCATCGGCAAGAGCACGTTGGCCCTGCACGCCGCGCACCTGTTGTCCGCCGCCTACCCGGACGGCCGGTTCTTCGTGGACCTGCGGGGTTTCAGCAGCCAGCAACCGCTCGACCCGGCCGAGGCCCTGGCCGTCCTGCTGCACTCGGCGGGCTGGTCCGGTGAGCTGCCGGGCACCCTGGACGAGCGGGCGGCCCGGTGGCGGGAGTGGACGGCCCGGCGCCGTGCGCTCGTGGTGCTCGACAACGCGCGGGACGCCGCCCAGGTCGACCCGCTGCTGCCCGGAACCCCCACGTGCCGGGTGATCGTGACCACCCGCAACCGGCTGGCGGGGCTCGGCAGCGCCACCCGGCTGCTCGTGGACGCCCTGTCCAGGTCGGAGGCGGCCGCCCTCTTCACCCGGATCGTCGGCACCGCGCGGTCGTCCGCGGAACCCGAGGCCCTGGCCCGCATCGTACAGGCGTGCGAATGCCACCCTTTCGCGGTGACGTTGCTGGCGAGCCGTCTCCGGCACCGGGACTCCTGGGCCCTCCAGGATCTCCTCGACCGGCTGACCCGGGCGACGGACCCCCTCAAGGAGTTCGACGCCGTGATCGCCGCGATCTTCCAGTTCTCGTACGCGGAACTCGGCGAACGGGCACAGCGGTTGTTCCGCCGTCTCGCCCTGCACTCCGGTCCCGACATCACGCTCCGGGCCGCGGCGGCCCTGGCCGGGCCGGACTTCGAGAGCGAACCGGGAGGGCTGGAGCGGCACGTCGAGGAACTGCTGGACTCCAGCCTCCTTGAGGAACCCGTGCACGGACGCTACCGGTTGCACGACCTGACCCGCGCCTTCGGCCTCCAGACGGCCGCCCGGACGGATCCGGCCGAGGCCCGGCACGCGGCGGTCGGCCGCCTCGTCGCCTACCACCTCACCACCGCGCACCGCGCCGACCGGCTCGCCCACCCGCACCGCCGGGCGCTCCCGCTCGGCCCGGAACGGGAGTCCCGCTACGCCCTGGAGTTCGCCGACCCGGACGAGGCCCCGGCGTGGCTCACCGTGGAGCACGCCAACCTCCTGGCGGTCGCGCGCACCGCCGCGGACCGGTACCCGGAGTACGCCGCCCTGTTCCCGAGCGTCCTGGCCCGTTCCCTCAGGCTGTGGGGCACCTGGGACGCCGCGGCCGATCTCTTCGCCGCGGCGATACCGGTCCTGCGCGCCTCGGACGACCGCTCGGCACTCGCCCGCACCCTGACCGACCACGCGGATCTGCTGGCGCAGCGCAACCATGACGAGGCGTTGCGCCGCGCGGCCGAGGCCCGGTCGATCTACGAGGACCTGGGGGACGCCGTCGGCCGGGCGGACGCACTCCTCCAGACGGGCCGCGCCCACCTCGCGGCCGGCCAGGGCGGCCCGGCCCTGCGCGTACTGGAACAGTCCCGGGCCCTCTACCGCAGCGCCGGCGACCGGGCCGGGGAGGCCGGCTGCCTGAACGTGGAAGGCGCGGCGCTGCATTACGCGGGTCAGTACGACGAAGCCCTGCACCGGGTGCAGCTCATGCAGGACATCTACGAAATGCTGCCCGACCCCTATGGATTCGCCCAGGCACTGAACAACCGCGGCGAACTGCACGCGTTACAGGGGCGCTTCGACGACGCCCGCGACTGTTACGAAAGATCCCTTATTATCATGAAAGAGCACGGCGGGCGACAGGAGTTGGGAATCCTCCTGACCAACCTGGGCGCGGTCCACCAGGCGACGGGGCAGACGGACCGCGCGCTGGCCTGTTACCGCAAGGCCCTGGCCGCCCACCGGACCGGGGGCGACGTCCTGGGCGAGGCCGACGTCCTGATCAGCATGGGACGGGCACACGCCGCGGCCGGCCGCCGGGGCGAGGCGCTGCTGCACCTCACCATGGCGGAGCAGGTGGCGATCAGCATCGACAACCCGTACGAGAAATTACGGGCGTTGATCGGTACGGCGGACGTCCAACGCGAGTCAGGGCGGCTCGACATCGCCTTCAGGACCTATGACCGGGCCCTCGACGTGGCCCGGAGCATCGACTTCCCCCTGGGTACAGCCCAGGCCCTCGCGGGACTGGCCCGGACCGCCCTCCTACTCCCCCGCGGCACCGAACGGGCCCGGCGGTATGCGGAACAGGCTGCCGCCACATATCAACGCCTCGGCGCAGACGCCGAGGCGGAGAGACTGCTCGCGCTGCTGGCCGGACACGAATCGACCGGCTCCTGAAACCCCCCTCAGGAGCCGGCGACGCGCGGTGTCACCACATCCAGCGGAACATCCCCGGCATCATCGAGGTGTCACCGGCGGTGTAGAGCGAGGTTTCTGGAAAGCCCATCAGGGTGTTGCTCCTCAAGACACAGACGAACATGTCGGCCATGAATGATCAAGTCGGCCTATGAGCAGACGTATGACACGCGAAACCCGTCGGAACATGCTTACGAAAGGTGAAGCGCGCCGCTCACGTTGACGGCCATCCTACGGGATCCAAGCACCTCCGCGATCACTCCGAGGGCCCGGCCCGACCGCCGGCAACAAGCGGGCTGCCCATGACTTCTGACCTTCGCGCGAGACGCGGCAGGCAGCACACGGCAAGCGGCCACGGCACCTCGACCCACGGGCCTTCCCACCGGTCACGATCGCGAATCGCACCCCCGCACTCCTGCCTCCCCGCCACCCCGTGGCATGCCTCCGCACCGGCCGGTACAGTCGACCGGCTGGAACGGAGAACCGGCCGGACGGCCGGGAGGGAGGAACGTATGCGGCTTCGCTGTGCGGTGCTGGACGACTTCCAGGGTGTGGCGGCCGAGTCGGCCGACTGGTCGGTGCTCGCGGACCGCGTCGAGGTCGTCACGTTGCGCAAGCACATCGCCGAGGAGGACGCGCTCGCCGCGGCCCTCGCCGACTTCGACATCGTGGTGACCCTGCGCGAACGCGTGTCCTTCCCGGGCTCGTTGCTCGCCCGGCTGCCGCGGCTGCGGCTCCTGGTCGCCTCCGGCATGCGCAACAGCGTCATCGACTACGCCGCCGCCGAGGCACACGGCGTCACCGTGTGCGGTACGGAGGGTTCGTCCGCCCCGGCGGCCGAACTGACCTGGGCCCTCTTGCTCGGCCTCGCCCGCGGGATCGTCGAGGAGAGCCAGTCCCTGCGCTCGGGCGGCCCCTGGCAGTCCACCGTCGGCGCCGACCTGCACGGCCGCTCGCTCGGCCTGCTCGGGCTCGGCCGAATCGGCAGCCAGGTCGCGCGGGTCGGTCTCGCCTTCGGCATGCGGGTCAGCGCCTGGAGCCGGAACCTCACCCCGGAGCGAGCCGCGGAGGTGGGCGTCGAACGTGCCGCCACCATGGAGGAGTTGCTGGCCGGCAGCGACTTCGTCTCCGTGCACCTGGTGCTCGGCGACCGTACCCGCGGGCTGCTCGGCGCCGCCGAACTCGCCCTCATGAAACCGACGGCCCATCTGGTGAACACCTCCCGCGCGGCGATCGTCGACCAGGAGGCGCTGCTTGCGGCACTGCGCGAAGGCCGGATCGCGGGCGCCGGCGTCGACGTGTTCGACGTCGAACCGCTGCCCGCCGACCATCCGATGCGCACCGCGCCCCGGCTGCTGGCGACACCCCACCTCGGCTATGTCTCACGGGCCAACTACGCGACGTTCTACGGCCAGGCGGTGGAGGACATCGAGGCGTACCTGGCGGGCGCCCCGGTCCGCAGGCTGCCCTGACGCCGCCTCCGGCGGCCGTGGGCTGCAATCCGGGTGATCCCTTCACCACCGCCGTGACCAGCACGGAACCCCCGCGTTGAACGGGAGGTGCGGCGGCGCTGTCCTGCCGTCGCGCTCATCGAGCAACTAAGGAGTACGTGATGTCTCGCATGGCGAAGGCGGCCGTCGTCGCTCTCGGCACGGGTGCCGTGATGCTCGGCGGGGCCGGTCTGGCCCTGGCCGACGCGGATGCCCAGGGCGCGGCCACCGGCTCGCCCGGTGTGCTGTCGGGCAACCTGGCCGAGGTCCCGGTCAACGTCCCGGTCGACGTCTGCGGCAACACCATCGACGTGGTCGGCCTGCTGAACCCGGCGTTCGGCGACGCCTGCGCCAACCAGGGCGACAGCGAGACGGGCCACGGCGGGTACGGCTACGGCCACTGAGCCGGCCACCGGCACGGGAGAGCCCCGGCGCACCCGCCGGGGCTCTCCCGTGTGCGGACCCGGTCAGGCGTACCGGTAGATCCGGCTCATGTCCTCCAGTTCGTCCGGTGTCACGTCCCACGGCGGCAGCTTCTCGTGCCGGGCGACGATCCGGCCGCGCTGCGGGCTGCCCGCTCCGGGCGGCTCGGCCGGCAGGTAGCGGTGGCTGCGATGGCGCTGCTGCCAGCGGGACCACTGGAGGTCCACGAAGGCGTGGTGGAGCCAGAAGACGGGGTCGTTGACGGAGGCGGCGGTGAGCATCGCGCCGCCGACCCAGCGGTGCACCCGGTTGTGGTTGAGCCAGGAGACGCTGCCCCGGCCGGCCCCCCATCCCTCCAGCTTGTTGCGGAAGCCCCGGGTGACCGTCGAGTTCCAGGGCGAGACGTCGTAGACCGGGTCGTCGAGCGCCCGCTTCAGGTCGGCGGCGGTGGGCAACTGGATGGGGTCGCGGGAGCGGCCCAGGTCCCGGGTGAGGTACTCCCCGTCGGTGATGCCCTCCCTGATGGTCCAGCGGCCCCCGCCGTAGGCGAACGGGCCGGTGGTCACCCGCCGGTCGGAGCGGCGTCCGTTGCCGCCGAGCAGGTCCTCGGTCCAGGGCACCGAGGTCGCGCCGCGGTTCCTGGTCCAGTCCCAGTACGGCACCGTCACCGACGAGTCGACCCGGCGCAGGGCGGTCTCCAGGTCCAGCAGGAAGCGGCGGTGCCAGGGCAGGAAGGAGGGCGTCATATGGGCCGCGCGCAGGCCCGGGTCGCCGTCCCCGACGAAGAACTCGACGTGCGTGCGCACGAACTCGTCGTACTCGCCGGTCCGTTTGATCTCCAGCAGGGCGCCCGTGAACCGCCGCCGCTCGGCGCGGGTCAGGGTGCTCGCGTCCTTACGCACGTACGCCATGCGGCCCTCCCGCATGCCGGTGTCCCCCGCCGACCGGTCCCGGGGCCAGGTCGCGCAGGCCCTGACCGGGGCCGAGTTCGTCGACGGCGGCGCGGGTCGCCTCCAGCGGGGTCGGGTACGAGCTGTAGTGGTCGACCATGGTCAGCCAGGTGCCGTCGGCGCGTCGCATCAGATGCAGCGGACGGCCGTCCACGGTGACCAGCCAGTGCGCGTCGCCGACGGAGCGTTCGGCGGGGACCGGGGCGCCCCGGATGCGGCGCCCCTGGTAGGTCTCGTCGAAGGCGTGGCCCGCGGACGCGCCCGCGGGCCACGCCGGGCGGGAGGCCGCGACGAGCGGGGTCAACGCGAGGGCCGCGGCGGTGCCGAGCAGGACGCGCCCTGCCTCCCGCCGGGTCCGTTCCGGCGGGTCGGTTCTCTCCCGGCTCCCGCTCGCCCGCTCCGCGCCCACCGGTACTCCGTCGGCACTGACGACCATGGCTCCTCCTCGTACGGTTTCGGTCTGCGCACCGGTAACCGCCGGAGGGCTCCGGCGGTCACCGCCGCATCAGCCGTACGCAGGCACGGCACCGGCCGGGCGGAGCACACGCGCCGCCCCGCCGGGGGAATCCCCCCGGGGGAACGGTTTCGTCGGTCACCGGCCGGAGCCCAGGCCCAGGTCCGCGGTCGGGACCCCCTGCACGACCGGGGCGAGGACGCCGGCCTGGGGGAGCTTGAGGCCGGGCAGCCCGAAGGCGTCGGGGTTCGGCGCGGTGAGGGGGGCGTCGGCGGACAGTCCGGGGGCCAGGGCCCGGATGTCGGAGGCGGGTGCGCCGACCCGCATCCGGTCGAAGCCGCCCAGGGCCTTCGGCAGGGGTGATTGAAGACCGGCGCCGGGCAGGCTGCCGCCGATGGGCAGTTGGGGCAGGGTGCGGGCCGGGAGGAGCTGTCCCTCGACGTACCGGGGTCCTTCGGGGGCGCCCGGCATCAGCATCGGCAGTTCGACGGCGAGCTTCGGCATCGGCACGTGGAGGGACTTCTCCACACCGTCCAGCGGCACCGGGACGGGGACCGTGCCGACCGCGGCGGCGGGGGTGGCGGCCCCCACGACGGCCGCGACGCCGGTGGCGACGGCGGCAAGGGTTCCTCGGGTGGTCGACTTCATGTCAGGTACGGTCCCTTTCAGGATGCGGGGGAATCGACGTCCGTACCGCGTAACGAGCCGAATTCGCCGCGCAGTGCAAGAACCGCCCGCGTGCAGCATTAGTCAGCTGGTCGGAGTCCCCGGCGCGGACCGCGGCGCCACCGGCCCGCGCGTCAGGTGCGCAGGCTGCGGGCCGGGAGGATGACGTGCGCGGCAGCGGTCAGGGTCTCCTCGGCGCCGACGAAGGCCGCCAGTTGCTCGGGGGTCAGGGTCAGGCCGGGCTGGGCCTCGGGCCAGGCGCGGGTGGTGAACACCAGGTAGGCGTAGCCGCGTTCGGCGACGGCGGCGAGCCACTCCGGCGGGGCGGGGCACTGGGCGTTGAGCGGCGGCAGGGTGACGACGGCCTGGCCGGACTGCACGAGCAGGGTGGCGGGCAGGCTGGGCCTGGCGGTGCCGTCCACGAGGTCGCCGCCGACCGGCAGTCCGTTGTTCTCCAGCAGCCGCTCGACCGCGGCGGACGTCACGTCGCCGCCGCCCTCGGCGTCCCCCAGGGAGTACGCCAGCAGGTACGGCATGTCGGATCCGTCGGCGGCCTCGCCGCTCCAGGCGAGTACGACGAGCGTGCCCAGCTCGGCCGGGCGGAACGGGCGGGTTTCACTTGGGGTTGAGGTCACCGCGCGACCCTACCGACGGACCAGGGCGCCGCCTGGCGTCTTCTCACCCGACCGGCGCATTGACGCGAGGGCCGCCACACGAACGAGGGACGCCTCCCGGCGTCCCTCGAACGGCTCCGGACGAAGCGGTTCAGCCCTGTAGGGGCAGACCGCCCAGCAGCGGGTTGTGCTGGTTGACCGCCCCGGTCGCGCCCTTCACCGCGTTGAGCGCGGAGCCCTTCTTCTCGGTGTTGAGCGCGTTCGACTGGTGCTTGAGCGGCATCGCGTCGTCCACGGTGAGGGGACCCTTGGTGAGCGTGTTGACGGCGCCGTTGAGGCTGGTGGGCGTGAGGTCGGCGGTGTTGTGGGCGAACGCGGGCGCGGCGACGCCCACGAGGGCCACGGAACCGGCAACGACAGCGGCAGCCTTCAGGGACTTCATCGTGTTCCTTTCTCGGCAACTCACGTCACCTCGGGAAGTTCTGACGCCGTGCTCAACGAGGTCCGGGCCGGGCGGAAACCCCGTACGCGGAAGACATATGAGATCCCCGACGGAACCGGGGCGAGGACGGGAAAGCCGCCGGCCGTCGGGCCGGCCGCGCCAGGGGGCGGGCGGTCCGACGGCCGGTCGGAAAGGCGGCTCGGCGCCGGGTCAGCTCGTCGGCAGTGCCGGGGTGGTGACCGGGAGCGAAGGCGCCGGCACCGGAAGCGAGGGCGCCGGTACCGGGAGGCTCGGCAGGGCGGGCAGGCCCGGCAGGTCGGGGGCGGGCAGGCCGCCGCCGAGCACCGTCGCGGCGACGAAGTTGACCAGGCCGGTCACCACCGCGGCGGCCGCGGGCAGGACCTTGCTGACGTCGCCGGAGGTGACGGCGGCGAGCAGCGCGTCGACGGCCTTTTGCAGGGCGGCGAGCGCGTCGCCCTGGAGGTCCTTGGCCTTGGGTGCCTTGCCGTCCTCACCGGCCGCGCCCTCCTCGCCGGCCGCGCCGTGCTTCGTCAGCGAGGGCGACACGGGCAGCGACGGCGCGGCCGGGGCCGCCGCGGAGACCTGGGCGATGGCCGCCTTCACCGCGTCGACCAGCTTCTGGGCCTGGTCGGGGGTCAGCTGACCGTTCTGGAGCGCCTGGTTGAGCAGGTCGGTGGCCGGGGTGAGCACGGCACCGAGGTTGGCCAGGCTCTTGGTCTGGGCGAGGACCGTGTCGGCGCCGGGAACCGGAGCACGGGACGCCGCGTGGGTGCGCTCCCGGGACGAGTCGGCGGCCACGGCGGCCGGGCCGGTGATGCCGGCCAGCAGGGTGGCGCAGAGAGCGGTGGACGCGATACGCCGTGCGGGCAGACGCATGGGGTGTTCCTTTCGCGGTGCGTCGGATCTTGAGCCCACGTGAAATCGCCCGTCGCCGTCTGCAACCGCTCGCACGCGGCACGCGATCACCGGCCGCCCTCTCCGGGGGCGTCTTCCCTGGTGGGGACGCCTGTCAAGAGTGCCTCGCCGGAATGTCGCCGACGACCCCCGTTAGGGGGAACGCGAACCGGCCGCCCTTCCGCGGTGAGCCGCGGGAGGACGGCCGGCGAGAGGGATCTGCCGCCCCGTCAGTCGTCCTCGCAGGCGCTGCCGAACGCCGGGTTCAGCAGGGCGATGATGTCGACGGTGTCGCCGCAGAGGTTGACCGGCACGTGGACCGGGGCCTCGACGACGTTGCCCGACAGCACGCCCGGGGAGTGGGCGGCAGCGCCTTGCGCGTCACTGTCGGCGGCGGCGACACCGGCGCCACCGGCGACGGCCGCGACGGCAGCAGTGGTCAGGGCGAAGCCCTTCGCGATACGCGACATGGAGAAGTGCTCCTTGGGATCGACACAAACATCCGGGCGGCTGCCCGGCGCTGTGTCAACGCGCCGCACTCCGCCGAGTTGTGCCGCCAGTGGAGTGATCTCCAGATGGGGCAACCTTCACTATTCCGACACACTGGCATATTCCTCTGGATTAATACGGATAGCAGTTAGAGTTGCGGAACTATTCAAACACCCCTATAAGCCATCAAATCACACCACCACGCAGTCTTTCCGCACCACCCACGGCCTGACCACCGCTCCTTGTTCTCCCCCGTTCTGGCCTCTCCAGGTCCGACCTCCGCCCCTCTCTGACCTCTGACGCCTCTGGCCTGAGCCCCGGCGCGTTCCCGCCCGCAGTCCCGAGCGTCCCCCGTGAGCGAGGAATCCCGCGTATGCACCACTCAGCAACCGACCCACGGTTCCGGGTCCTCCACCTCGCCCAGCCCGCCGACGGCGGAGTGGCCCGCGTCGTCCTGGACCTGACGCGCGCCCAGCTCGCCGCCGGCCTGCGGGTCACGGTCGGCTGCCCCGGCGGTGAACTGGCCGCCGGGGCACGGGAACTGGGCGCCGACGTACGGCACTGGCGGGCGACCCGGTCGCCGGGTCCCGGGCTGGCCGGGGAGGTGCACCGGCTCGACCGGCTGGTGGCACGGGTACGGCCCGACCTGGTGCACGCGCACAGCGCCAAGGCCGGGCTCGCCGGCCGGCTCGCGGTGCGCGGCCGGATCCCGACGGTCTTCCAGCCGCACGCCTGGTCGTTCGAGGCGGTCGACGGGGTCACCGCCGCGCTGGCGCTGAAGTGGGAGCGGTGGGGGGCGCGTTGGGCCACCCGGGTGCTGTGCGTGAGCGAGGCGGAACGCGCCACCGGCGCACGCGCCGGGATCCGCGCGCGCTGGAGCGTCATCCCCAACGGCGTCGACCCGCTGCGTTTCAGCCCCGAGCCGCCCGGCACCGCGGCGGCCCCGCCGGCCGCCGCCCCCCAGGCCGCCGCCGCGACCGCACCCGCCCTTGAACCCGGATCCCCGCACCCGCACCGCCCGCCCACCGCCGGCCACGCGCCGGACACACCCACGCCGGACACACCCGCGGCGGACACGCCACCCGCGCCGGACACGCCCGCGGCGGACACACCCACGCCCGACACACCCGGGTCCGACACACCCGGGTCCGTCCTGGCCACCGCACCCGCCCCGGCCACGGACCCGGCGACCCCGCTCGTGGTCTGCGTGGGACGGCTGTGCCCGCAGAAGGGGCAGGACGTCCTGCTCCGGGCGTGGGACGGCGTCGTACGCCAAGTGCCGGGCGCCCGGCTCGTGCTGGTCGGCGACGGACCCGACCGGGAACGGCTGCGGACCGGCGCCCCGCCATCGGTGGCGTTCGCGGGCGCCGTCGCGGACGCCGCGCCCTGGTACCGGGCCGCCGACCTCGTGGTCCTGCCCTCCCGCTGGGAGGGCATGGCGCTGGCCCCGCTGGAGGCGATGGCCTGCGGCCGGCCGGTGCTGCTCACGGACGTCGACGGCGCCCGCGAATGCCTGCCGCCGGGTCTCGCCGCACACTGCCTCGTCCCGCCCGGGAACCCGGTGGCGCTGGCCGGGGCCCTCGCCGCCCTGCTGCTCGACCCGGCGCTGCGTACGGCGCTCGGCCCACGCGGCCGCCGCCACGTCCTGACCACCCACGACGTACGGCACACCACCGAGGCGGTCACGGACCTGTACCGCGAACTCCTCGGCGCCGCGCCCGCCGTGCCGTCCCAGTGCAGGGAGTCCAGCCGCCCGTGACCGCCGAAAGCACCGTCCCCTCCCCCGGCACGCAGCCACGCGACCACGGGTACTCGACCGTCGCGGTCCTGCCGCCGCGCCCGGCCGACGGCTTCCGGTTCCCCGTGCACCGGCCGCCCACGCGCCACCCGTCCCCGCTGCCCCTGCTCACCGCCGACCTGGCCGCCGCCCTCCTGGGCGCCTGCACGCTCGGCCCGGCCGGGCACCGCCCGGTACTCGCGGCCCTGCTGGTGTCCGCGACCCTGCTGCTGCGACCGCGCACCGACCCTCCGGTGCCCGGCGTCCTCGACGAACTGCCCGCCGTCTGCGGCCGGATCGCGATCGTCTGGCTGGGCCTCGCCGCGGTCCTGGCGGCGTTCGCGCCCGACCGCGCGCTGTCCCCGCGCGACCTGCTGCTCGGCTGGACGCTGCACGCGGCGGTGTGCTGCGCGGGCCGCGGCCTCGTACGCGGGCACCGGCACCGATCGCTGCTGCGCCGCCCGCGCCCCGCGCTGCTCGTGGGCCCGGCGGCGACCGGGCAGCGGGTGGCCGCCGCGCTGCTGCGCCATCCGCGGTGCGGCGTACGGCCGGTGGGTGTCGTGGCTGAGGACGCCGAGGACTTCGGCGGCGGCGCCGGCGGACTGCCCGTGCTCACCACCGGCACCGAGGTGAAACGGGCCCTGGTCCGCCACGGTGTGCGGACCGTGCTCACCGTCGACCCCGCGGTGCGCACCGCGCAGGGGCCGCTGCTGCGGGCGCTCGCCGAGTCGGGCTGCGCGGTGTGGGAGGTGGACGCGGACTCACCGGCGTACGAGACCCGTGACCAGCTCGCCGGATTCTCCTGCCGCCGGCTGGAGGTGGACGCCCGGCGGCGCGGCAGCGCGGTCAAGCGGGTGCTGGACGTGCTGGTGTCCGGCATCCTGCTGGTGCTGGCCGGCCCGGTGCTGCTGGGCTGCGCCGCGACGCTCAGGATCGTCGGCGGGCCCGGCGTGGTCTTCCGCCAGGAACGCATCGGCCAGGACGGCCGCCCCTTCACGCTGCTGAAGTTCCGTACCCACCGCCCGGCCGACGAGCACGAGGCGGCCACCCGGTGGAGCGTGGCGAGCGAGCCCGAGATGAGCCGTTTCTGCCGCTTCCTGCGGTGCACCTCGATGGACGAGCTGCTCCAGCTGTGGAACGTGCTGCGCGGCGACATGAGCCTGGTCGGCCCGCGCCCCGAACGCCCTTATTTCGTGGCCCAGTTCAGCCAGACCTACCCGGGTTACGCGGCCCGGCACCGGATGCGGACCGGCATCACCGGGCTCGCCCAGATCAACGGGCTGCGCGGCGACACCTCGATCGAGGACCGGGCCCGGTTCGACAACGCGTACATCGACAACTGGTCGCTGTGGCAGGACGTCTGCATCCTGCTGCGCACCGCGGCCGCGCTCGTACGGTCCACCGGGAGCTGACGATGACCCGCACCCTCCCGCCGCCGGCCGACCGGACCGCCCGGCCACCGGCCCGCCGGCCCTCCCCGCTGCCGCGGCTGCTGCCGATGCTGCCCGTGCTGGCGATGCCGGCCCTGCTCGCACTGCCGCCGACCGCCGCGGACGGCGGCGGCGCGGGACCGGCCGACGCGGTCTCCGCGCTGGTCGTCGTCCACTGCGCGCTGCTCCTGGTACGGCACCGGCGCCGCCCGCTGTCCGCACCGGCCGCCGTGGTGCTCGGCCTGCCGGTCGTCGGCCTGGCGCTCGCCGCGATGGGCGCCGCCTCGCCGGGCGCCGGGCTCGCCGGCCTCGGCCGCTACCTCCAGATCTTCGTCCTCGTCCCGGCGGCCGTGCTGCTGCTGATCCGCGACCGCCGCGACTTCACGCTGCTGGCCTGGTCGTTCGTGGGCCTGGCCGGCTGGCAGGGCGCGCTCGGGGTGCACCAGTACGTCACCGGGACCGGCGCCTCCTACCGGGGCGCGGACATCCGGGCGGTGGGCACGTTCGGGGCGCAGGACGTGATGGGCATGGCGACCGTGGTGTCCTTCGGCGTGGTCTGCGCGGTCGGCCTGGCGCTCGGGCGGTCCGCCGCGCACCGGCGGGTGCTCGCCGCCGGATGCGCCCTCGCGCTGCTGGTGCCGCTCGCCCTGTCCTTCAGCCGGGGCGCCTGGATCGCGACGGCGGTGGCCTGTGCCGTACAGCTGGTGGCCGCGGGGCTGCGGCGGGCGCTGGCGGTGGCGGCGGCCGTGCTGGCGGCGGGCGTGATCCTGGTGGGCGGCCTCGGGGTGGGCACGGCGCTGCTGGAGGAACGGGTCAGCTCCATCACGCAGGTCGCGGACTCGCCCGACCAGTCGGTGGTCGACCGGTACTCCATGTGGGCCGCCGCGGCCTCGATGTGGCGCGAACACCCGCTGACCGGTGTGGGGTTGAAGTCCTTCCCCGAGTACCGGGACGGCCACGCCCCGCTCGCGCTCTCCTCCGGCAGCGACACCGAGGGCGCGGGCGCCGCGTACCGCAGGCAGCCGCTGCTGTCCCCGCACAACATGTACCTCCTGGTCCTCGCCGAGCAGGGTCTCACCGGGCTGCTGGCCCTCGCGGGCAGTTGGCTGGCGCTGCTGGCGTGCGCGCTGCGGCGGGTGTGGCGCACCCGGGCCGCCGCCCGGCCGGGCGCGGAGCGCACGGCGGCCGGGGAGTGCGGACTCGTCGCCTGCGGGCTGCTGGTCTGGCAGCTGACCGACTTCGGGTACGCCGACATCGGCGGCTCCTCGACGGTCCTGACCGCCGTCCTCCTGGGTCTGGCGGGCTGGTGGGCCCTGCTGGGCGGCGGCACGCCGACCGACGACGGGGTGACCGCGACGGGCGCCGCTCGGGGAGGGGGCGGCGGCGACGGTGGGGCGACCGAGGGCAGAGAGGTCATCGCCGACGGAGCAGCCGCCGACAGCGGAGCGGCCGTCGCGGGCGGCAAGGCCGCCGACGGCGGAGGCAGCGTCGACGAGAGGGAGGGCGCGGGCAGATGAACGCGTCCTCCTCCAGGAGTGCACAAACCCCTGGCGTACGGCCCGGCACCGCACAGGCCGTACCGTCCGCCCGCTCCCGAACAGACGCCCCGTGCGATGCCGACATCCGACCCACCACCCCTCCCGAACCAGCCGCCTCGCCCGACCCCGACACCCGCCCCACCACCCCACCCGAACCAGACCCCACGCCCGACCCCGACACCCGCCCCACCCCGCCCGACGCCGCCCCCCACCCCGGCCCACACCCACACCCGCACCCACACCCACACCCACACCCACAAACGACCACCGAGCCCGGACCGACCCCCTGCCCCGAAACAACCGCGCGCCCCGGAACGACCCCCCGCCCCGCCCCGGACTCACAGCGTTTTCTAGCCAAGGCCACGCTGGTCACAGCCGCGTTGTCGATCGTCGGGGCGTTGCTCGGGCTGGTCCGGGACCAGTCGCTGGCCCGGCTGTTCGGCGCGGGCCAGGACACCGACGCCTTCCTGGTCGCCTGGACCGTGCCGGAGTTCGCGGCCACGCTGCTCATCGAGGACGGGCTGGCCTTCGCGCTGGTACCGGTGTTCAGCCTGGCGCTGGCCCGACGCGCCGAGGGAGCACCGGGCGACCCGGTGCGCACCCTGGTCGCCAGTACCCTCCCTCGTCTGTCGCTGGCCTTCGCCGCCGTCTCCGCGCTGATCGCGGGCGCCGCGCCGCAGTTCGTCGAGGCGCTGGCCCCGGGGCTGCCGGACCCCGGCCTCGCCGTCGACTGCACCCGGCTCACCGCGACCTGCGCGCTCAGCTTCGGACTCGCCGGGTACTGCAGCGCGGCGCTGCGGGCGCACCGTCGTTTCGTGGCCCCCGCGGCGATCTACGTCGTCTACAACCTGGGCATCGTCGCGGCGATGCTCCTCCTCGGCGACGGCTGGGGCGTGCGCTCCGCGGCGGCCGGGGTGGCGCTCGGCGGCTGTCTGATGATCGCCGTACAACTGCCCTCGCTGTGGCGGCAGTTGCGCGGCGGCCACGCGACGGACGCCGGCCCCTGGCCTGCCGTGTCCGCCACACCCGCCACACCCGCCGCACCCGCCGCATCCGCCACACCCGCCGACTCCACCAGAACCGCCGACTCCACCGGACCCGCCTCCACCCACCCCACCGGACCCGCCGACCCCGCAGGGACTGCCGGCTCCGCAGGTGCTGCCGGGTCCGCAGGTGCTGCCGGGTCCGCCGCCGTGGACAGGCCCCGCCGGATGGGCCTGACCCTGCTCGCCACCGTGCTGCTGTTCGCCCTGTGCCGGCAGTCCCAGGTCCTCGTCGAACGGTTCCTCGCCTCCCGCCTGTCGCCGGGCGCCATCTCGCACCTGAACTACGCCCAGAAGGTGGCCCAGATCCCGATGGCGCTCTCGCTGATGCTGTGCACGGTCACCTTCCCGGTGGTGGCGCGGGCGCTGGCCGAGGGCGACACCGAGCGGGCCCGCACCCGGGTGGAGCGCGATCTGGCGCTGGCCGCCTGCCTGGTACTGCTGGGCGGTGCCCTGGTGGTGGCGTGCGCCCCGCAGCTCGTCGAACTCCTCTTCCAGCGGGGCGCGTTCACCGCGCGGGACACCGCGGCGACGGCGGACGTGATGCGGGTGTACGCACTCGGGCTGCTCGGCCAGACCCTGGTCGGCGCGCTGGTCCGCTCGTACTTCTCGGCGGGCCGCGCCACCTGGTACCCGGTCGGCGCGATGGCCGCCGGCATCGTCGTGACCTCCTGGATCGGCGCCCTGGGCGTGGACGTCTGGGGTGTCACCGGGATCGCGGCCGGCAACGCCACCGGCATCACCGTCACCGCCACGCTGCTGCTGTACGGGCTGCGCGACGGCGGTCCGCACGGCGCGGGCCGCCCGGGTCGCGTGGCCCGCGCCGTACCCATCCGCACCCGGCGGGTGCTGGCCGAGCTGAGCCGGCCGCTGCGGGCGGCCGTGGTCGCGACCGCGGCGGGCGCGTCGGCCGCGCACCTGGTCCGGACGCCGTCGGCGGGCCTGGCCGTCGGCGGCGCGACGACGACCGCCGTGTTCGTCCTGCTCTGCTGCGCCCTCGGCGCCGAGGGCTGCACGCCCGCACTCCGCTCCGTACGCACCGTCACACGAAGGCTCGCGCATGGTCTCTTCCGTTGAGCACACCGCTCTCGCCGCCGCCCCCTCCACCGTCCCCGCGGCCGACCGACCGGGCCCGGTGCCCTGGGTGGCGATGTACCACTCGGTGGGCGACCGCTCCGAGGACCCGTACCGCATCACGGTCACCCCGGCCCGCCTCGACCGGCAGCTCCGCTGGCTGCGCAGGCGCGGTCTGCGCGGCGTGTCCATGGCCGAACTGCTGGCCGCCCGCGCCCGGGGCGCGGCACCCACCCTGGTGGGGCTCACCTTCGACGACGGCTACGCCGACTTCCTCGCCCACGCCCTGCCCGTGCTGCGCCGCTGGGGCTGCAACGCCACCCTGTTCGTCCTGGCCGGCCGGCTCGGCGGCGACAACGACTGGGATCCGCTCGGCCCGCGCAAGCCGCTGCTGACCGCGGCCGGTGTCCGCCGGGCCGCCGACGAGGGCGTGGAGATCGGCTCGCACGGACTGGCCCATGTCGACCTCACCGCGGCCGACGCCGGCACGCTGCGCGCCGAGGCCGCCGAGAGCCGCGCCCTGCTGGCCGAGCTGACCGGCCGGCCCGTCGGCGGGTTCTGCTACCCCTACGGCTCGGTGGACCGGCGGACCGTGGCCGCCGTACGGGACGCCGGATACGGCTACGCCTGCGCCATCGACCCCGGCCCGCTCAGCGGCGTCCACGCCCTGCCCCGCATCCACCTCGGCCAGCACGACACCGCGCCGCGCCTGTTCCTCAAGCGCCGGCTGCACCGGCTGCGCCGCCGCCCGGTCCAGGGGCTGCGGTGAAGGTCCTGCACATCATCACCGGGCTCGGCGTGGGCGGCGCCGAGCAGCAACTGCGGCTGCTGCTCGGCCGGTTGCCCGTCGACTGCGACGTGCTGACGCTCACCGAGCCCGGCCCGGTCGCCGCCGCGCTGACCGCCGACGGGGTGCGGGTCGCGCACCTCGGCATGACGGGCAACCGCGACCTGACCGCGCTGCCCCGCCTGGTGCGGGAGATCCGCCGCGGCGGCTACGACCTCGTGCACACCCACCTCTACCGGGCCTGCCTGTACGGCCGGATCGCCGCCCGGATCGCCGGGGTCAGGGCGGTCGTCGCCACCGAGCACTCCCTGGGCGACTCCCGGATCGAGGGCCGCCGGCTCACGACCGGGGTCCGCGCGCTGTATCTCGCCGGGGAGCGGCTGGGCCGTACCACGGTCGCCGTCTCCCCGACCGTCGCCCGGCGGCTGGAACACTGGGGCGTGCCCGGCCCGCGCATCGAGACCGTGCCCAACGGCATCGACGCGGCCCGCTTCCGCTTCGACCCGGTGCGGCGGCTGCGCACCCGGGCCGCCCTGGGCCTGCCCGCGGACGCGTACGTCGTCGGCGGTGTCGGCCGGCTCACCCCGGGCAAACGGTTCGACGTCCTGGTCCGGGCCCTGGCCCTGCTCCCCGCGGACTGCCGGCTGCTGCTGGTCGGCGGCGGCACCCAGGAGGGCGCGCTGCGGGCCGCCGCCCGGACGGCAGGGGTCGCCGGCCGGGTGCTGTTCACCGGTGAGCGCCCGTGCGCACCCGACGGCTCGCCCGGTCCCGATCTGCCGTCCCTCACCTGGGCGATGGACGTGCTGGCCGCGCCGTCCGCGGAGGAGGCGTTCGGGCTCGCGGTCGTCGAGGCGCTGGCGGCCGGGCTGCCCGTGCTCTACACCTCCTGCCCGGCGATCGAGGACCTGCCGCCGACGGCCGCCCCGCACGCCCGCCGCGTACCCGGAGACGCCGCCGAGTACGCCCGCGCCATCACCGGCGTCCGCGCCGCGGGCCCCTTACCGCGCACGGTCCCGGACGCCGCCCGGCACTACGACATCGCCCGCAGCGCCGCCCGCCTCATGGAGGTCTACACGGCGGCGCTGGCCGGACGGCCCACGCCCGGCCAGGTCCCGTCATCCCGATCCCCCGAGGAAGCAGGCCCACCATGACCGACAACCCCACCAGCCGACCGCCCCGGTCGCCCCGGCCGGCCCGCTTCGGCCGCCCGCGGTCACTGCCCGCGTGGTCGCTGCTCGCGGCCTGCGCCGTCGCCGGCGGCCTGGTCGGCGGCGCGTACGGCACGCTCAGGACTCCCGAGTACACGGCCACCAGCTATGTCGTCGCCGTCCCCACCGAGCAGTCCGACCCGGCCGCCGCGCTCGGCTTCGCGCAGGTCTACGGCCGGGTCGCCACGCAACTCGCGGTGCTCGCCGACGCACAGGTGTGGGCCGGGGTACCGGCCCGTACCCTGCAGTCGAGCGTGCGGACCTCGACCTCGCCGGACGCGCCGATGGTCGCCGTATCGGCCAGCTCGGCCCGCCCGGACCTGGCCGTCGACATGGCCGACGCCGTGGCCCGCTCCATGATCCGGCGCGCCGCCGACACCAGGAACAGCACGCACGTGGAACTCCTCCAGTTCTCCCGCGCGGTACGGCCGGCCGCCCCGGCCTCGGCCTCCCGCGAGGTGACCGGGCTGGTGGGGGCGAGCGCGGGCGGGCTGCTGGGCGGCCTGGCGCTGCTGGTACGGCCCCGGCGGACCGCACCGCAGACCTTGCTTCCGGCGATTCCGGCGATTCCGGCGACCGTGCCCGGCCCGGCCGTCGCCGCGGACGTACAGGCCCAGCGATGACGGCGACCGCCACGGCGCGCCCCGCGCTGACGACCGAGGTCCACACCGACGAGCGGGTCTTCGCCGAACTGGCCCCGGCCTGGGAGCGGCTGTACCGGCACTGCGCCACGGCGACTCCGTTCCAGAGCCACGCCTGGCTGCACTCCTGGTGGCGGTCGTACGGCACGCCCGGCCGGCTGCGGCTGGTGCTGGTGCGCTCCGGCGGCGAACTGGTGGCCGCCGCGCCGCTGATGCTGGTGCGCCGCCCGCTGCCCGCGCTGGTGCCGCTGGGCGGGCCGGTCTCCGACTACCGGGACGTACTGATCGACGACGACGCCGACGCGGTCGGCGGGCGGCCCACGGCCGCGCTCACCGCGGCGCTCGCGGCGACCGCCCGCACGGCACTGATCGACTTCCGCGAGGTGCGGCCGGGCGGCGCGTTGGAACGCGTCTACGAGAACTGGCCGGGACCGCGCCGGGCGCTGCGGGACTCGCTGTGCCTGGAGTTGCCCGCCGTTCCCATGGCCGACCTGCTGGCCCGGCTGCCGTCGGGCAAGGCCCAGCGGACGCGGGCCAAGCTGCGCAAACTGACCGCGCTGGGCGTCCAGCGGCAGGCGGTGGAGCCGGACGGGACGGACGCGGCGCTGCGTCGGCTCCTTGAGCTGCACCGGTTGCAGTGGCAGGGGCGGAAGGTGACGCCCGAGCACCTGCGGCCGCGGTTCGCCGAGCACCTGGTGGGCGCGGTGGGGCCGATGGTGCGTTCGGGCGACGCGGTGGTCACCGAGTTCCGGCTCGACGGGGAGGTGGTGGCCGTCGACCTGACCCTGCTGTCGCGGAGCCTGGTCGGCGGCTATCTGTACGGCGCCCATCCGCGGCTGCGGGAACGCAGGGCGGACGTGGCGGTGATGCTGCTGGACGCCTGCGCGGAGCAGGCCGCCGGGTGCGGCTCGCTGAGCCTGCTGCGCGGCGACGAGCCGTACAAACACCACTGGCGCCCCGAACCGGTCGCCAACCGGCGCCTGCTGCTCGCCCACCGCACCACCGCGCCGCTGCTGTCGGCGACCCTGTACGGCGCGACGGCCCGACAGCGGGCCGGCCAGGCGCTCCGCCGGTGGCGGGAGCGCACCGAAGAGGCGCCGGGAGCCGCGTGCGCGGCCCCCACGCACCGGCAGCCGGCCGGGAACGCCTCACGGGCCTGCCTGCGCCTGGCGATTCCGTGACCACCAGTCGAAGCGGAGGCACATTTTCCCGCCGAGCCAGTGCTCGACCCAGTCGCCCAGCTCCAGCGGCGAGCAGTCCGCCGGGGGCGGTGCCGTCGGCGCGCTCGGGGCCGGGGGTGTGCTCGGGGCCGGCGGGGTCGGGGGCGGGGTCGGCGTCGGTGTGGGGGGCGGCGTGGGGGTCGGCGTGGCCGGCTCCTCGACACGGCCGGAGAGGACCGACCGGTAGACCTCCGCGGCCCTCGGGTTCCGCGAGCACTGCCACACGCCGTGCGGGCAGTAGTCGGTCAGCGTGTTGTAGAGCGGCCGGTGCTCGTCGATCCAGGCGAGCATGCGGCGCATGTACTCCGCGTTGTCGCCGTTGCGGAACAACCCCCACTCCGCGTACGAGATCGGCTTGCCGTGCGCCTGCGCGAAGTCCACTTGCCGCTGGAGGCCGTACGGCTCCCTGACCTGTTCGTCGAAGGGCATCCCGGCCGGCTGGTCGTAGGAGTCCATGCCGATGACGTCGACCGTGGCGTCGCCGGGATAGCACTGCGTCCAGGGCACGGCGTCCAGGCCGCGGCTCGGCGTGAAGTCGAACCGGAACTTCTGCCCCGGCACCGCGCGCATGGCGCTGACGATCCGGTTCCAGTACGCCTTCCACGCCTGCGGGTCGGGCCCGCAGCGATGGGTGTAGGTGGTGCCGTTCATCTCCCAGCCGAGCACGATCACCGTGTCCGGCACCCGCAGCGCCACCAGTCGTTCGGCGAGGGCACGGAAATGGCCGTCGAAGGCCCCGGCGGCGCCCTGCCGCAGCAGCCCCCTTACCTCGGCGTCGGAGACGTGGTCCTCGTTGCGGTCCAGCATGGGCACGTTGAGGACGAACATCCGCTCGTCCCGTTCGCGCCGCCACCGCGCCCAGGCGTCCAGGAAACCGGGGGCGCCCTCGATGTTGCTCCAGCGGTCGCCGGGCAGATAGGTGTGGGCGACCGTCAGGTCGGCCCCGCCCAGCCAGCGGCTCAGCTCGGCGATGCGGGCGACGCCGTTCGGGCCGTAGTCGAGGTAGGCGCCGAAGACCGGAGCGGGCCGGGCGGAGACGGGGGGATCCGTCGCGCGTGCCTCTCCCGCCACGATTCCGGAACCGGTCGCCAGCGCGATCGACGCGGTGACCGCCGCCGCGGCCACGGCCCACCGCCCGGACCGGGACCTGCACCGCCGTGGAGCCATACCCGCTCCTCCCTCCACTGCACTCGGCTGACCTGTGCGACCGGTGACAGCGTCGGACCTGTCCCACCGGTTACTGACACTCAGTCATATCCGAGTGGGTCCCGCCAGTGCGGTTAGGGCTTTCGGGTCTGCGGGACGTCCGCACGGCTGAATCGGGGCGGGCGCGGCCCCCGCGGGCAGGCGGAACGGCGGCGGGGGGCGGGGCGCGGGTGCCGGGCGCTGAGGTCCGGCACCCGGCGCACTACCGACGGGAGACGGCTCGGCCTCGTCGGTACAGGATCGTTCCGCCCACGAGCAGCGCGGCACTGACGGCCGAGGCCCCCAGCATCGCCTCGCTGCCGGTGTGCGGCAGGGTGGGCGGCGGTCCACCCGGCGGCGGGGTGGTGGGGGGCGTCGTCGGCGGCGTGGTGGGAGGCGTCGTCGGCGGCTTCGTCGGCGGTGTGGTGGGGGGCTTCGTGGGCGGCGGGGTGTGCCCGCAGTCGTTGCCGTAGGCGGGGTTGAGCAGACCGACCACGTCGACCGTGTCACCGCACGCGTTCACCGGAAGGTGCACCGGCACCTGCACGTTGTTGCCCGAGCCGACCCCGGGCGAACCCTCCGCCTTCCCGTACGCCGACGAGCCGTAACCGGGCTTCTCGGACGAACCGTAGCCGGGCTTCTCGGACGAGCCATAGCCGGGCTTCTCACTCGAACCGTAAGCCGAGTCACGGTCGGTGCCGTAATCCGAACCGTAACCAGACTTGTCGGACTCGCCGTAGCCAGACTCATCGGACTCGCCGTAACCAGGCTTCTCGGACGAACCGTAGCCGGGCTTCTCCGACGAACCATCGTCGGACTTGTCCGTCGCACCGTAACCGGGCTTCTCGCCCGAACCGTAGCCAGACTCGTCCGTCGCACCGTAACCAGGCTTCTCGGACGAGCCATAGCCGGGCTTCTCACTCGAACCGTAAGCCGAGTCACGGTCGGTGCCGTAATCCGAACCGTAACCAGACTTGTCGGA
>NZ_JBHJUV010000009.1:3603-12334 GCF_042268025.1 Streptomyces sp. NPDC056161 | reverse complement strand
ACTCGCCGTAGCCAGACTCATCGGACTCGCCGTAGCCAGCCTCGTCGGACTCGCCGTAACCAGGCTTCTCGGACGAACCGTAGCCGGGCTTCTCCGACGAGCCATCATCGGACTCGTCCGTCGCACCGTAGCCGGGCTTCTCGCCCGAACCGTAGGACGAGCCGCCGTACTCCTCGTCGGCCTTGTCCTTCGTGGTGCCCTCGGTTCGCTTCTCACTCTCGTCGCGCGGCTCACTCGTCTCGCGCGGCTCACTCGTCTCGCCGGCCTCGCCCTTGTCGCGCGTGGCGCTCGTGTCACTCGCGGCGCCCTCGTGCGAACCCGGGCCGTTGGCACAGGAGTTGCCGAACGCCGGGTCGAGCGCGGCGATCAGGTCGACGGCGTTGCCGCAGGCGTTCACCGGCACGTGCACCGGCACCTGGACGTTGTTGCCGGAGGCCGCACCGGGCGAGCCCTTGGCGACGCCGCCCGCGCCCGCGTCGGCGAGCGCGGGGCTGCCGTACAGGGACAGGATGCTCGTCGCGGCCGCGGCCGCGATCATTCCCCTGCTCAGGGTCTGTCGCAATCTCGTGGTCTTCCTGCTTGAAGAAGTGGGAAGGCCGGCCCCCGGAACGAAGAACCCAAGGATCAACGGTCCGGGGCCGGCCGTGACACAGCCCGGAGGCTGGTGCGTGGTGTCGGTGACGTCAGTCGCTGGCGCAGGTGTCGCCGAACGCCGGGTTCAGCAGGGCGACGAGGTCGATCGAGTTGCCGCACAGGTTGATCGGAAGCTGCACGGGGACCTGGATGGTGTTGCCGGACACGACACCGGGGGAACCCACGGCGGCACCCTCGGCACCGGCGTCCGCGAAGGCGGGGGCGGCAACGCCCAGAGCGAGGATCGCGCCCGCGACGACGGCAGCGCTTCTCTTCATGAACTTTCCCTTCTCTGCGGTCATGCCTCTTTGACGGCCGAAACCGCGCGAGCACAGCAGGAACGGCTCGCACCATGACCGGCAGGCTGTAGAACGAGGGATAGACAAACGAAGAAACTACGGAACGCGCGAGGCTCGGAAATTCACTCGAATGCCTTCACGGTATTCACACAAAAGGGGAAACGATTCGCCTGAGCAGCGGAAGTCGATTTGACGGGGGATTCATCAAAAGGAACCGCCCGGACTGCGATGCGTCGAACGCCGCGCCGTCCGGGCGGAATTCCGTCGGCTCAGTTGTTGCCGGCGCCGTTGCCGGACAGGGCCGAGATGTCGTCCACGACGTGCGACAGCGGTTCGTCGCCCTTGGCCTGGGTGGAGTTCTCGGCGCACTGCTGGTTCTGCGGCGAGGACAGGACGGGGACGTCCTGCACGGCGACCGGGACGGCGCCGACGACGGAGCCGACATTCGCCTTGAGCGGCAGACCGACACACAGCTTGTTCAGCGAGCTCTGCACCAGGGTGGCCTGCGGGCTCAGGTTGCCGTAGGTCGCCTGGTTGCCGAACGTCTCCGTGGCGCCGTTGCCGCTCGCCGAGGTGGTCCCGGCGTCATTGCCGATGGCAAGCGCCTGCGGGGCGACCGCCGCCGACGCACCGACGACGGACGCGGCGACCGCTGCCACGGCCATTGCCTTCTTCAGCATTTCGCTTTCCTTCCCTGGCCCTCATGTGACCAAGACGCACGTTCCTGCTCCCGGTCAACCCGCCACGGGCCAAATGGTTGCGGCAGGTCACTCGATCGGATCGCCCGGCGTCGCCACGGCGACGGATTCTCCAGGCCCGACGGGTAATCCCGGTGCGCCGGCATGTCGACCATCGGGGTGAATACCAGGAACCATTCGGGCCCGTGCCAGTTGAACCAGGACGCTCCGGTGGACGGGGTTTCTCCAGAAGGGAATCGCAAGTGATCAAGAAGGTTCTGGCCTCCGCCGCGGTCGCCGCCTCCGTCGTCGGCATCACGGCCACCGCCGCCCCGCAGGCTCTGGCCATCGGCAACGACAACGGCACCACCTCGGCGAGCGGCAACGGCGCCCAGCAGGCGTTCGGCAACTCGGCCACCTACGGCAACATGAGCCCCCAGATGGCGCTCATCCAGGGTTCGCTCAACAAGCCCTGCATCGGCCTGCCGGCCAAGGCGAACGTCGGCTCCGTCGTCGGTCTCGTCCCGATCGCCGTGCAGGACATCCCGATCCTGTCGTCGCCGCAGAACCAGCAGTGCGTCGAGAACTCCACCCAGGCCAAGGGCGACGAACCGCTGTCGCACATCCTGGACGACATCTCGGCCCTGTCCGGCAACGGCACCGGCAACAACTGACCGGACCACCTCCCGGGTCTCTTCCGGGCTCCCCACCGACGGGCCGCCGGACTTCCGGCGGCCCGTCGGCCTGTCCCGGGCCGTGCTGCGGACCCGGCCATCGGCGAGCAGGAGCGGCACGGCACGAGCCACAGGGAGCAGGCGGCACGGCGCGGCACCACGCGGCGCGACGCAGGCGGCAGGACGCAGGCGGCAGGACGCGGGCGGTACGGCGCGGCAAGGGCGGCGCGGCGGGGGCGCGCGTGTCGTGGGCCGGACGGCCGGGCGGCCGGGAGCGCAAAGGGGCGTTTGTCCCTTGATCCGACTGCGCTGGTCCATTCGAGGCACAGTCCGCAACCCGGGCGGGTGCGGGGCCGTTCTCGATCATGCAACTCCCTCCCCGGAGTCCGCCTTTCGAAGGGAACGAACATGAAGAAGCTGTGGGCGACCGCGGCTGTGGCCGCCTCCGTCGCCGGTATCGCCGCCGCGGCCGCCCCCCAGGCCCTGGCCATCGGCAACGACACCGGCACCACGTCCGCCAGTGGCAACGGCGCCCAGTCGCAGTTCGGCAACTCGGCCACCTTCGGTGACATGAGCCCGCAGCTCTCGCTGGTGGAGGGCTCGCTGAACAAGCCGTGTGTCGGCCTGCCGGCCAAGGCGAACGTCGGCTCCGTCGTCGGCCTCCTCGTCCCGGTCGCCGTGCAGGACATCGACGTCCTGTCCTCGCCGCAGAACCAGCAGTGCACCGAGAACTCCACCCAGGCCAAGGGCGACGAACCGCTGTCGCACGTCGTGGACGACATCTCGGCCCTGTCCGGCAACGGCACGGGCAACAACTGAGCGATCGCTCCGCCGCGGCGGGTCACCGGTTTCCCCGGTGGCCCGCCGTTTGCGCGTCAGCCCCGGTACAGCGCCTCGATCTCGGCCGCGTAGACCTCCACCGCCGCCCGCCGCTTGACCTTCAGGGACGGCGTCAGCAGGCCGTTGTCCTCGGTGAACTCGCCCTCGACCAGGGCGAAGGCACGGATCGACTCGGCGCGCGAGACGGCCTCGTTGGCGTAGTCGACGGCCCGCTGCACCTCGGCCCGCAGCCGATCGTCGCGCACCAGGTCCGCGACCGGGGTGTCGGCGGGCAGCCCGCGCACCGACAGCCAGTGGGCGACCGCCTCCGCGTCGAGGGTGACCAGGGCGGCGACGAAGGGACGGTTGTCGCCGACGACGAGGCACTGGCCGACCGGCGGACGGCTGCGCAGGCGGTCCTCCAGGACGGCCGGGGAGACGTTCTTGCCGCCGGAGGTGACGAGGATGTCCTTCTTGCGGCCGGTGATGGTGAGGTAGCCGTCGTCGTCGAGGGAGCCGAGGTCTCCGGTGGCGAACCAGTCGCCGGTGCGGACCGCGGCCGTGGCCGCCGGGTCGTTCCAGTACGACGTGAAGACCAGGCCGCCCTTGATCAGCACCTCGCCGTCGTCGGCGATGCGGACGGCCGCGCCGGGGATCGGCCGGCCGACGGTGCCGGGGCGGGGGCCGAGCGGCGGTACGACGGTGGCGGCGGCCGTGGTCTCGGTGAGGCCGTAGCCCTCATGGACGACGATCCCGGCCGCGTAGAGGAACAGGTTGAGGTTGCGGTCGAGCGGGGAGCCGCCGCTGATGGCGTAGCGCACGCGCCCGCCGAGTTCCCCCCGCACCCGGCGGTAGACCAGCAGGTCGTACAGGGCCCAGGCGGCGTACAGGCCGGGACCGGGGCCCTTGCCGGTGCCGAGGAAACGGTGCAGGGAGGCGGTGGCGAAGCGGACGGCGACGCGGTCGGCGCGGTCGAAGGAGGCGCCGCGGCCGATCCGCTCGGCGGTGGCCCGGCCGGTGTCGTGGATCTTCTCGAAGAGGTACGGCACCCCGACGAGGAAGGTCGGCCGGAACTCCTTGAGCGCGGGCCGGAGTTCGGCCGGTCTGACGCTGGGGAAGTGGCCGGTCTCGATGCGGGCCATCAGGCAGGCGATCTGCAGCGCGCGGCCCAGGATGTGGGCGAGCGGCAGGAAGAGGAGGGTGGCCGCCCGCCGGCCGGTGACCTCCGTGAAGACGGGGTGCAGCAGGCGGACGGTGTTGGCCGCCTCGGCGTGCAGGTTGGCGTGGGTGAGGACGCAGCCCTTCGGCCGGCCCGTGGTGCCGGAGGTGTAGCAGATCGTGGCGACCGTGCCGGGGGCCAGGGTGGCGCGGCGCTTCGCGACGTCCTCGTCGGGGACGTCCCGGCCCAGGTCGGTGAGCCGGTCCAGGGCGCCCTCGTCGAGGGTCCAGGTGCGCACCGGTCCGGGGTGGTCCGCGGTGCCGGTGCGGACGGTGGCGGTGTTCTCCGCGGTCTCGGTGACGACGTACCGGGCGCCGGAGTCGCGGACGATCCACTCCACCTGGTCGGCGGAGGAGGTGGGATAGACCGGGACGGTCAGGCCGCCGGCCGCCCAGACGGCGAAGTCCAGGACGGTCCACTCGTAGCGGGTGCGGGACATCACCGCGACCCGGCCGCCCGGTTCGAGGCCGGCCGCGATCAGTCCCTTGGCGGCGGCCGTGACCTCGCGGGCGAATCCGGCCGCCGTGACCGGGCGCCAGCCGCTGTCGTCCCGGCGGCGCAGCACCACGTCGTCGGGGGCCTCGGCCGCGTTGGTGAAGGGCAGGTCGGCGAGGGAACCGGTGGTCGGGGGCGGTACGAGGGCGGCGCTGCGGGCCTCGCGGACGACGCCGTGGTCGTCCCTGACGATCTCCACCCGGCCGCGGGTCGCCAGGTCGGTGCGTTTCCTGGCCCGGTTCAGGTCCTTGCGTACGCCCATGACGGCTCCCGGTCGCGGCTCGCCCTGCCGAACTTACTTACTGATGGGTCAACTTACTTGCGCGTAGCAGAAGGTCAACAGGGTGCGGCACGCCATCCCCCGCATACCCGCCGTTCGAGACCGCCGGAACCTGATGCTCCATCAGTTCCTTTGCGCCATACGAGGTGTGTGGGCCGCGCATGCCCTTGTGTGGTGAGCGGTTCCGTTCGATGCTGACGTTTCTTGATGCCCTACGTTCGGAGTCGCCGTATGAGTGCAGAGAGAGCCCCTGTCCGTCGACCACGCCGCCGTACCGTCCTCGCCGCGGGCGCACTGGCCGGCTGGGCCGCCTTCGCCGCGCAGAAACGGGCGTTCGCCGCCGACGGCGGGACGGAGGCCGACGGCGACCCGTGGGACGCGAACCCGCGGGTCTTCCAGATCAACCGTGAGACGGCACGGGCCCGGCTGGTGCCGTACGCGAACGCCGCCGACGCGCTGCGCGGCCGGTTCCAGGAGTCGCCGTACCACCGCTCCCTCAACGGCGACTGGCGCTTCAACTGGTCGCGCAACCCCGACCAACGGCCCGTCGGCTTCCACGAACCCGGCTACGACGACGGCGACTGGGACCGCATCCCCGTCCCCTCGAACTGGGAGATCGAGGGGTACCCCGAGCCGATCTACCTCAACATCAGGTATCCGTGGATCGGTTACGAGACGCCGGACCCGCCCGCGGTGCCGCACGACTTCAACCCGGTGGGCTCCTACCGCCGCACCTTCACCGTGCCGGACGGCTGGTCCGGGCGGCGCACGCTGCTGTCCTTCCAGGGCGTGAAGTCGGCGTTCTTCGTCTGGGTCAACGGGGAGCGGGCCGGCTACAGCGAGGACAGCTACACCCCCGCCGAGTTCGACGTCACCCCGTATCTGCGGCCCGGCACCAACACGCTGGCCGTGGAGGTCCACCGCTGGTCCGACGGCAGCTGGCTGGAGGACCAGGACATGATCGACCTGTCCGGGATCTTCCGGGACGTGTACCTGTACTCGATCCCGCCGGTGCACGTCCAGGACCTGTTCGCGCACACCGCGCTGGACTCCGCGTACCGCGACGCCGTCCTCACCGTCGACGTCACCGTGCGCGACCGGAGCGGCGCCGGCGGGACCGCCGGGCACCGGGTGACCGCGGAACTGTTCGACGGGCGCGGACGGCGGGTGCTGGCCCTCGCGGACACGACCGGGGACCCGGCCGTGTCCCTGAAGGGCGGGGTGCGGGCGCCCGCCCTGTGGTCGGCGGAGCAGCCGAACCTCTACACGCTGGTGGTGACGCTCGCCGACGCGAGCGGCCGGGCCATCGACGTCCACAGCACCCGCGTCGGGTTCCGCCAGGTCGAGTACGGGCCGGGGACCTTCACCCTCAACGGCAGGCCCGTCATGTTCCGCGGCACCAACCGCCACGAGAGCGACCCCGAGCGCGGCCAGGCCGTCGACGAGACCCGGATGCTCCAGGACATCCGCCTGATGAAGCAGCACAACATCAACGCCGTCCGCACCTCCCACTACCCCAACCACCCGCGCTGGCTCGAACTGTGCGACGAGTACGGGCTGTACGTCATCGACGAGACCAACCTGGAGACGCACGGCGTCAACAACAAGGTCCCGGCGTCGCTGCCCGAGTGGACCGACGCCTGCGTGGACCGGCTGCGCTCGATGGTCGAACGGGACAAGAACCATCCCAGCGTGGTCGTCTGGTCACTCGGCAACGAGGCCGGACACGGCGACAACTTCCAGGCCATGGCCGACTGGGCGCACGCCCGGGACGCCTCCCGGCCCGTGCACTACGAGGGCATGAACGCCGTCGCCGACCTGCACAGCGAGATGTACACCAGCCCCGCCGGGGTGGAGGCGTACGGGAAGTCCCAGAACGCCACGCCGTTCATGCTGTGCGAGTACAACCACTCGATGGGCAACAGCGGCGGCAACCTCCAGGAGTACTGGGACGTCTTCGAGCGCTATCCGAACCTGCACGGCGCGTTCGTCTGGGACTGGGTCGACCAGGCCATCCGGCTGCCGGTGCCCGGTGACTCCCGCCGCAGCTACCTCTCGTTCGGCGGCGACTGGCACCCCGGCTATCCCACCGACGGCAACTTCTGCTGCAACGGTCTGGTGAACGCCGACCGCGCGGTCCACCCCGGGCTGATCGAGATCAAGAAGTGCTACCAGCCGGTCGGGGTGACGGCGGACGACCTGTCCGCCGGGACCGTCCGGGTGCGCAACAAGCACCTGTTCAGCGGTCTGGGCGACTACCAGCTGCGCTGGTCGGTGACCCGGGACGGTACGACCGTGCAGCACGGCACGCTCGCGGCGCCCGAGGCGGCACCCGGCGCCGAGGCCGTCGTCCGTATCCCGTACCGCCGGCCCGGCACACCGGAACCCGGCGCCGAATACTTCCTCGGTCTCTCCTTCGTGCTGCGCCAGGACACCCGCTGGGCCGCCGCCGGACACGAAGTGGCCGCCGAACAGCTCGCGTTGGACTGGCACCGGCCCGCGGCGGACGACTCCCCCGCCGACGGCGCCCTGACCCTCACCGAGACCGACGCCGAGGTGCGGGTGCACGGGCGGGACGTCGAGGTGGTGCTGTCCAAGACCTCCGGCACCCTGTCCGGATACACCTGGCGGGGGCGGGCGCTGCTCGCCGAGAGGCCGGTGCCCAACTTCTGGCGCGGCCCGACGGACAACGACATCGGCCGCGGGTTCCAGAAGACCGCGCAGACCTGGCGGGACGCGGGCGCGCGGCGGACGGTGAGCGCCGTGCGGGCCGAGCAGCCCACGCCCGGCGAGGTCGTCGTCACGGTCGACTGCACCCTGCCGACCGCGCCGCAGACCGCCGCCTGGCACACCGAGTTCCGGGTGCGCGGGGACGGGGAGGTGCGGGTGCGGCACACGCTGGACGCGCCCGCCGGACTGCCCGACCTTCCCATGGTGGGCGCGCTGGTGCGGGTGCCGGCGGGCGCGGACCGCCTCGAATGGTTCGGGCGCGGCCCGCACGAGAACTACCAGGACCGCAAGACGTCCGCGTTCGTCGGGCGCTGGCGCTCCACAGTGGACGCGCAGGTCGCCCCGTACGTACGGCCGCAGCAGACGGGCAACCAGACCGATGTGCGGTGGCTGTCGCTGACCGACCGCTCCGGGGCCGGGCTGCTGGTGGCCGCCGACCCCGCGGACGGCGCGGCGCTGCTGGAGACCAGTGCGCTGCACCACGCACCGGCCGACCTGGACGGGCCGCGCCACCCCCACGAACTGACCCCGCGCGCCGAGACGGTGCTGCTGGTCAACCACCGGCAGATGGGCGTCGGCGGCATCAACTCGTGGGGTGCGGCCCCGTTGGAGAAGTACCTGCTGCACGCCGGGCGGACGTACGCCTACGGGTATCGGCTGCGGCCGGCGGACGGGTAGCCGCCGGGGGCGGGGTCCGCCTGGGAGACCTGGGGCGGGGCGGCGGTCATCCGCACACGCCGGCGGGTACCGGGACGCACCAGAAGGCGGCACCACCGGTCTGGCCCGGGGTGCCCCCACCAGCCCCCCGGCGTCGTTGCGGCCGGTGCGCCCACGGTCCCCCGTACCGAGAACCACATTGCCGTACCCCGACCACCACCGCACGGCTGCCAGCCCTTTCCAGCACC
>NZ_JBHJUV010000009.1:0-3593 GCF_042268025.1 Streptomyces sp. NPDC056161 | reverse complement strand
GGGGGGGGGGTCGGGGCCCCACCCCGCGGCCCCCCCCGGGGGGGGGGGGGGGGGCCCCGCCTCCTGCCGACCGGAGAGGTTGCGGCCGTTGCGCCATCGTTCCCCCGTACGGAGAAGCAGATGGCCTTACCCGGAGCACCACGGCTCGGCTGCCTGCCGTTTCCTGCACGGCAGGTCACCTCGCCGCGAAGGTCACCTGCTGTGCCTGCGGGGAGGGGCGGGAAGAGTTCTTGCTGGAACAGGCATCTGGGCCAGGGCAGTACCGGGCCGGGCGGAAACGACCTCACCGCCGTCGGAGGCCCGACGCGACAAGGTAGGAGCGGGTATGCCGGGCATAAGCAACTGTGTTCCTGGCGAGATCGGGGAGACCGGGAGGGACACCGTCCTGGACACTGGTGACGGAGGCAGGTCAGGGACCCAGCCGTACAATTCCAATGCGACCGGGTTGACGGGAAGAGGAGCGCTCGTTCCGGACGCGGGACCGGTCGTGGCAGCGGAGGCGGGCTGCCTGATCGGCTCGTAGCCGGGCCGTTCCTGAACTGCTCCGGGTGAAGGCCGTGCATAGTTCTCATACATTCGGTAGACGAACCGCGCGACCTCTGAAGCCGCCACCAATCCCGCCCCGGCTGCTTCCAGCGAGTTGGTTTCCGTCGCGGCTCCCATAGCCCACACGCATTCGCCGAGTGCATGACCCAGGAAGCCCTTGTCCGTCTGTGCTTCCAAGAAGAAGCCCGCCGCTGCGCTTCCAAAGGCCAGAGTACGAGCCACGGGGTTTCCAGCAGGGCCTGCGGCCGCGAACGCGGCGTTCTCGGCCACACCGACCAGGTCTTTGACCCAGCCCGCCTCGCCCTGGGAGTATTGCAGTACCGCAGAGGTGAGACTTGCGGTGGCATTTACCGCCGGTCCCCAGGTCTGCATGACATGATTACCGGCCGCTACCCCGCCTGCCCACACAGCACCACCGACAGCGGTAGCCAATTTCGTTACGGCTGTTTTACCATCCTCGGGCCAAATTTCACCTGTTTTTATCCCGTTATGGGCAGCAAGGGCTTTTATCCCGTTGCGGACAGCGAGATGACCGAGACCGGCCGCCTTGAGAAAGCCACTATTGATCACGAAACCGCCGGACAGCAAACCCATGCCAGACGCCATGGTGTAGCTTTGGGCTGTCTCCGAGATTCTGTTCCCCGCGTCCGCAGTGCGCCGCGTCGCCCTGCCGGTGGCCGGCGTCGAAGTTCCTTCGCCCTCCAACAGCCCCAAAGCGACACTCGCCGTTGCCCCTAGAGCACCACCTTGCGATCTATCAACCGAGTCAGCCATGTGAGCACCTTTCGCCCCGACCTCGGAAATGTAAGAATTCCACTTGCCGTGCCGCGAGTGGTCCGTGCACCCAGGACTACCGCCCAGAATGCGCGAGACTCTGCCGTGATTCCCACCACACGCCGGCACAATTCGAAGACTTCGTCATCCAGCCGGGACGAAAGTCGACAGGAGAGCTCTCGGCACTCCCGCAAGGAATGTACGTCATAAATTCTTCACACGCCATTATCCCGAAGTTAACAATTTGATCTCTTGGCAGCCCGCACCAGGGCGCCGGGTTGGTGCGCTTGGGGCACGGCCGGCCGGTATCTCTGTCAAGACCCTGAATTTGCTACTTCACAGTGTTGTTGACGATTTTCTTTGCGTTGGTCCGGATGCATCCCTAAAACGTGCCGGACCACTCGGGGCGCGGCTGTACGGCGTCCGCCCGGGCGAACTGCCGGTGCGCGGGCAGGAAGTCGCGCCAGTGGCCGATGCGGCGGCCGTTGCGGGGGCTCAGTCGAGAAAGTGGTTCGCCTGTCCGATGGCCGTGGCGAGGTCGCGGACCGCGCCGTCCTCGGTGCTGCCCGCCAGGTCGTCGGCGTGCCCCCGCAGAGCGCCGAGTCCGGGGGCGCCCGGCAGCCGGTCGAAACGGTCGCCGCCGGTGCGCAGCGCGTCGGCGAAGTACGCGGCGACCGCAGCGACCTGGAAGCGGGGGGCCGCGGCCCAGACCGAGCCCTGGAGCGCGCCCGCCTCCAGCACTCCGGACGCCTCGTGCGGGTCGCGGGTGGCGGGGTCGAGCCAGCGGACGGTGGCCGTGGCCAGGTGGCCGGCGGCGCCGGGCCTGGTGCGCACGGCGTAGAGGGCGGTCACGGTGTGGCCGGGGCCGACCTCGCCGCCGTCGACCCGGTCGTCGCGGAAGTCCTCGTCGGCGACCCGCCGGTCGTCGTAGCCGACGAGCCGGAACTCGGCGACCGTCTCCGGGTCGAAGGCGACCTGGGCCTTGGCGTCACGGGCCGTCAGCTCGATGTTCCGCGGAAGCTGCTCGCAGAAGACCCGGCGGGCGTCCTCGGTGCCGGAGACGTACACGGTGTGCCCGTCGCCCTTGTCGGCGAGACGCTCCATCAGCGCGTCGCCGTAGTCGCTGCCGACGCCGACGCCGAAGAGGGTGATGCCGTACTCGCGGCGGGCCGAGTCGATGCGTTCGAGGATGGCGTCCGGGTCGGTGGCCCCGTCGTTGGCGAGCGCGTCGGAGACCAGCACGACCCGGTTGGTGGCACCCCGGCGCAGTCCCTCGACGGCGGTGGCGTAACCGGTTTCGACGCCCGCGCCGAGGTCGGTCGAGGACTCGGGCTCCAGCGCGTCGATCGCCTCGTGGATCCGGCCGCGGTGGCCGCCGAGGCGGGTCAGCGGCAGCACCGTCTCGGCCGCGTCGCTGAAGGTGACCAGCGCGACCGAGTCGTCCTCGCGCAGCCGGTCCGTCAGCTGGCCGAGGGAGTCCTTGGCGAGGTCCAGGCGGCCGGGCTCGCCCATGGAACCGGAGACGTCCACGACGAACGTCAGGGCGGCCGGCGGGCGCGTGTCGTCCGCTCCGGCCTCTCTGGTGGCGAGGCCGACCCGCACCAGGGACCAGTCGCCCTCACCGGTACGGGCGCCGTCGACCGTGACGGTGAAGCCGTCGCCGTCGGGCCGCCGGTAGTCCTGCCGGAAGCTGTTGACGAACTCCTCCGGCCGGACCGTCGACGGTTCGGGCCTGCGCCCGTCGGCGAGCGTGCGGCGGGCGTAGTCGTAGGAGGCCGTGTCCACGTCCAGGGCGAAGGTGGACAGGTCGCCGGTGGGATCGGCGGACGGGGAGGGCGCGAAACCCCCCGCGTCCCGGCCCCGGCTCCCCTGCTGTCGCGCCGAGCCGCCGCCGTACGCCGGGGCCGACACCTTGGCCTGGTCCGCCGTGCTGGTGCCGTCGTCCCCGCTGCACCCCGTCAGCAGCAGGCCGCCCGCCGCCGCGACGGCGAGCAGCGCGCCCCGCGTCCGCCGTGTCCGGTACCGCTTCATCTCGTCTGCCCCCTGCGCTGGTTGACGTCGACGTCTGTGACTGTGACGGCACAGGCGGCCGGAACGTGCGGCACGGGGTGTTGCGGATGGATCTCGAACCGGCCACGGCAGCGGCCCGCCGAGACCGGTGGGTGACCCTCCGTTGACCTAGTAGTGCTTGGTCAGGTTCGCATCGGTGTGGGTATGTCGCGGTGGCAGGTGGGGCAGGCGCCGGTCCAGACTGCGAGGAGTGTCTGAAGCTC